>WGLQ01000009.1 GCA_016125495.1 Hyphomicrobiales bacterium
GCAGTCGACGTGCGCATAGTGGCGGTTCGTCGTCTCGTATTCGACGTGCGCGGTCGAAATGGTGATGCCGCGCGCCCGCTCCTCCGGAGCCTTGTCGATCTGATCGTAGGCCGTGAACGTGGCACCGCCCGTTTCGGCCAGGACCTTGGTGATCGCAGCCGTCAGCGACGTCTTGCCATGGTCGACGTGACCGATCGTGCCGATGTTGCAATGCGGCTTATTGCGTTCGAACTTACCCTTGGCCATATCCGGCTCTCCATTCCCAGTCAGAATCGCTGATGTCCCCGTTACCGATCGGTGCTCAGGCGAACTTCGCCCGAACCTCCTCGGCAACGGCCTGCGGAACCTGTGCGTAGTGATCGAATTGCATCGTGAACTGCGCACGCCCCTGGCTCATGGAGCGCAACGTGTTCACGTAGCCGAACATGTTCGCCAGCGGCACCATGGCGTTGACGACCAGCGCATTGCCGCGCTGGTCCTGTCCCTGCACCTGCCCGCGCCGCGAATTGAGGTCGCCCATGATGCCGCCGAGATATTCCTCCGGCGTCACCACTTCCACCTTCATGATCGGCTCGAGCAGCTTGGGGCCTGCTTTCTGGGCCCCCTCGCGGAACGCCGCCCGCGAGGCAATCTCGAAGGCCATGACGCTCGAATCGACCTCATGATAGGCACCGTCCGTGAGCGTCACCTTGATGTCGAGCATCGGGAAGCCCGCGAGCACGCCGGTGTCGATCACCGATTTGATGCCCTTCTCGACGCCCGGAATGTATTCCTTCGGCACCGCGCCGCCGATGATCGAACTCTCGAAGCTGAAGCCCGAATTCGGCTCACCCGGCTCGATCGTCAGTTTGACGCGCGCGAACTGGCCCGTGCCGCCGGTCTGCTTCTTGTGCGTGTAGTCCACCGAGGCGGTCTTGGTGATCGTCTCGCGATAGGCGACCTGCGGCTGGCCGATATTGGCCTCCACCTTGAACTCGCGACGCATGCGGTCGACGATGATGTCGAGGTGCAGCTCGCCCATCCCCTTGATGATGGTCTGGCCGCTCTCGGGATCGCTGGCGACGCGGAAAGACGGGTCCTCCTGCGCGAGGCGGTTGAGCGCGAGCGCCATCTTCTCCTGGTCGCCCTTCGACTTCGGCTCGACCGCGATCTCGATCACCGGGTTCGGGAACTCCATGCGCTCGAGGATCACCGGCTTGAGGGGATCGCAGAGCGTGTCGCCCGTCGTCACATCCTTGAGGCCGGCGAGCGCGACGATGTCGCCCGCGTACGCCTCTTTAATGTCCTCGCGGCTGTTGGCGTGCATCAGCAGCATGCGCCCGACCCGCTCTTTCTTCTCCTTGACCGTGTTGAGCACGGCCTGGCCGGCCTCGAGACGGCCCGAGTAGATGCGGCAGAACGTCAACGAGCCGACGAACGGGTCGTTCATGATCTTGAACGCGAGCATGCCGAGCGGCTCGCTGTCCGACGACTTGCGCACGATCTCGGCGCCCGTCTTGACGTCGATGCCCTTGATGTCGGGCACGTCGGCCGGGGCCGGAAGATAATGAATGACGGCGTCGAGCAGCGGCTGCACGCCCTTGTTCTTGAAGGCCGAGCCGCAGAACACGGGGAAAAACTGCACCTCACAAGTGCCCCTGCGAACGAGCGCGCGAATTCCCGCCTCGTCGGGCATTTCACCCTCGAGATAAGCCTCGGTCGCGGCCTCGTCGACTTCGACGACCGTCTCGATCAGCTTCTCGCGATACTCCTCGCACTGGGCCCGCATCTCGGCCGGGATTTCCTCTTCGCGGAACTTCGCGCCGAGGGTCTCTTCCTCCCAGATGATCGCCTTCATGCGCACCAGATCGACGACCCCGACGAACTGGTTCTCGGCTCCGATCGGCAGCTGCATGACCACCGGCTTGGCCCCGAGCCGGTCGCGGATCATCTTGACACAATTGAAGAAATCGGCGCCGGTCTTGTCCATCTTGTTGACGAAGAACATCCGCGGCACGTGGTACTTGTCGCCCTGGCGCCAGACCGTCTCGGTCTGCGGCTCGACGCCGGCGTTGGCATCGAGGAGGGCAACCGCGCCGTCGAGCACGCGCAGCGAGCGCTCCACCTCGATGGTGAAGTCGACGTGGCCGGGCGTGTCGATGATGTTGACGCGGTGGCGTGGCCCGAGCGGCTGGCCGGAGATATCGAGGAGCTGCCAGAACGTCGTCGTCGCGGCCGACGTGATCGTAATGCCGCGCTCCTGCTCCTGCTCCATCCAATCCATCGTCGCGGCGCCGTCGTGGACTTCGCCGATCTTGTGGCTCTTACCCGTATAATAGAGGATGCGCTCCGTCGTCGTCGTTTTACCGGCGTCGATGTGAGCCATGATCCCGATGTTACGATAGAGCTCGATGGGGGTTTCGCGTGCCATCGTCGTTCTCTCTTGCGTGAGGCCGGACCGAACCGTCGCCTCGCTTAGCTACGTTGCACCCGGCGCCTACCAGCGATAGTGCGAGAAGGCCTTGTTGGCGTCGGCCATCTTGTGGGTGTCTTCCCGCTTCTTGACCGCCGTCCCGCGGTTGTTCGCGGCATCGAGAAGCTCGCCCGAGAGCCTCTCGATCATTGTGTTCTCGTTGCGCTTGCGCGCCGCCGTGATGATCCAGCGGATCGCGAGGGCCTGCCGACGCTCGGCCCGCACCTCGACCGGCACCTGATAGGTCGCGCCGCCGACGCGCCGCGAGCGGACCTCGACGGACGGCATCACATTCTGCAGCGCGTCGCGGAACATCTCGACCGGGTTGCGTTTGGTGCGCTGCTCGATCTGTTCGAGCGCCCCGTAAACGATCGACTCCGCCGCCGACTTCTTGCCGTCGAACATGATCGAGTTCATGAACTTCGAGACGACGAGATCACCGTATTTCGGATCCGGGTTGATCTCGCGCTTGTCTGCTCTGTGACGTCGGGACATCTCGCTCGTCCTTCACGCTGTCTTCTGTCCGCCGTGGTTCCTGACACGCCGGCCGGCGCACCGCTCGTGGCGCCACCAAGGCCCGGCGCCGTTCCTGTCGGCTTACTTCGGCCGCTTGGCCCCGTACTTCGAGCGCCGCTGACGGCGCTTCGGCAGTCCCTGCGTATCGAGCACGCCGCGGATGATGTGATAACGCACGCCCGGCAGGTCCTTCACGCGGCCCCCGCGGATCATGACCACCGAGTGCTCCTGCAGGTTGTGCCCCTCGCCCGGGATGTAGCTCGTCACCTCGAAACCGTTGGTCAGCCTGACACGGGCGACCTTGCGCAGCGCCGAGTTCGGCTTCTTCGGCGTCGTCGTATAGACGCGCGTGCAAACGCCCCGCCGCTGCGGGCACGACTGCATCGCAGGCACCTTGTTGCGCTTCGTCGGCCGCACGCGCGGCTTGCGGATCAGCTGCTGAATGGTCGGCATGCGTTCCGTCCGGTCTCTTTGACAACGGCCCCCCCCGTGAGGGGTGCACAAAAACAAGTGTGATGAGCCGCGATGCCCACTTGGCATCCGGCTCTGACAGCAGAGCATCGCGGCCCCTGACTTGGGGGCGATGATGCATCAGTTCTGGCATTCGGTTTCGTGCTGCAGCGTTTAGGTCGCGTATTGGCACGCGACGCAAAGCCGACCTACCGCCTGCAGAGAGTGCGCGGAAACTAGCTCCTGTCGCCCAGGTCGTCAACACCGTCTGAGCGCGATTTGCAAGAAAGTTCGTGTTCCGGCCTCGCCAACCGGAGGTCGGACAGGGAGAGGAGCGGCTTCGACGGCGAACGGCGCGCGAATTTGCTGGATGCATCCGGCGCAGGCAAGCGCGAACCCACGCCCGCCCCCATGGCCCAGCGCCCGGCGCCCGACGGCTTCCGCGATGATCCGCTCATCCCGGCTCAACCATGGCATCCGACACACGCGCCATTCGGTTTCACATGCGGACCCAATGGGCTAGAATGCTCCCCTGTCGCGAGCCCCCCGGCCCGACAGAGTATGGAGTACGGCTCATGTTCACCTGGGATGCTGCCGGTCTGCTGGGTGTTCTCGGTAATCCGCTGCGTTTGCGCATCGTTGGCCAGCTAGCCCCGCTCGCCGGCGACAGCATCACCCTTTCACGCCTCGCCGCCCGCCTCGGGGAACCCACGGACCGCATCCGCGCAGCCGTCACCCCCTTGCAGGAAGTGGGACTTGTGCTGGTCGAGCGAACCGGTCGTGCCACCCGCTACCGCACCGACGATGCGCTGCTTGCCGCGCTGCTCGAATACCTCGCGCGCCGTCTCGCGCCTGTCGAGCCTGCTGGTCGGCCGAAAAGCCAACCGGCACGCCGCCGGCCGCGATCGCTCGTGGCCGCGCTTTCCGAGCCCGACGCAACGGCTTCACGAGTGACGACGACGGGCGCTGCGACCGTTGCAGCGACGCTGTCGTCATCGAACGAAGGCACCGTCCCTGAGCGGGTCCGCATCCGCGCCCGATCCCGCCCGCATCTGGCTGGAAAACCGTCCCTCGAGCCGTCCGCGGCCGCCAGCCATATCTCTGACGGTAGCGGCAAGGCGGTCGCCTCGACAGCACGCGTGAATACCCTGGTTGCAAGCAAGTCCGGCCGCGAGCCAACGCTCCCTGCGAATGTGTCAGCGCGGCGCCGAGAGCGTCGACCCAGCCCCGAAGGCACGGTCGTCGGTGCCGGTCTCACCTGAGCTCGGCCCCGCCGAAGCTACCCCTCGACGACCGCGATGACCCCGGGCAGCGCCCGCAGCCTCTCGGCCCGCCCCGGCGATACGTCGTAGCCGCCGGGAAGCTCCACGACGACCTCGCGGTGGCGCTCGGCGAGCTGGATCTCGAGACGCACCCGCCCGGCCCCCTCGCTCGCCAGCCCTTCGCGCAGCGCACTCCAGACCGTGCCCGCCCCGAGCCGCAGTGTCAGTCGCTTTCGGATGCGGTTCGCCGCCACATCGAGCGACTCCACCGACGCCACCCGCAACCGCAAGCTCTCGTCGTCGCCGTCGGCATGGACGTGCACCAGCACCGGCGTGCCGGTCTCGAGCAGGTCCGACGCGCTCGTCAAGAGCTCCGAGAACACCATGGCCTCGAATTGGCCAGACGGATCGGAAAAGCCGGCGAATGCGAACTTGTTGCCCTTGGCCGAGCGCCGGATGCGGCAGCTGGTGACTGTTGCAGCGAGCGTCGTCGAAAGGCCCGGAAAGGCCCGATCCGCGAATGCCGCGTACCGCTCGACGCCGAGCTGTTCGAGCACCGAGGCGTACTGATCGATCGGGTGACCGGTGAGATAGAAGCCGACCGCGTCGAACTCCCGCGTCAAACGCTCCGTTGCGACCCATGGCCGCACCGGCCGCAGATCGACCTGCCCGCCCTCGGGCCCCTCGTCCGCGACCACCGCAAAGAGCCCGATCTGACCGCTCGAGCGGTCGCTCGCCAGACGCTGCGCGGTGGCCATGATCGTCTCGGCATTGGCGTGCACCGTCGCGCGATCGACGCCGAGCGCATCGAAGGCGCCCGCCGCCGCCAGCGTTTCGATGGTTCGCCGGTTGAAGGCGCGGGCATCGATGCGCTGAGCGAAGTCGTCGAGGCTCTCGAACGGTCCGCCGCGCGCGCGCGTTGCCTCGATCTGTTCGACAACGCCCCGCCCGATGCTCTTGATCGCCGCCAGCGCATAGCGGATGGCCCCGCCCTCCGGGGAGAAGTCGACGCCGGAGGCATTGACACAGGGCGGCCGCACCTCGATGCCGAGCCGGCTCGCCTCACGGCAAAAGAGCGTCAGCTTGTCGGTATTGCCCATGTCGAACGTCATGGACGCCGCAAGGAAGGCGACCGGATGGTTCGCCTTGAGATAGGCCGTCTGGTAGGCGAGCAGCGCATAGGCCGCAGCATGCGACTTGTTGAAGCCGTAGCCCGCGAACTTGTCGACGAGGTCGAAGATGCCGCCGGCCTTGGCCTTGTCGACGCCGCGCTGGACCGCGCCATCGACGAAGCGGGTGCGCTGCTGCGCCATCTCCTCCTTGATTTTTTTTCCCATGGCACGACGCAGCAGATCGGCCTCTCCGAGCGAATAGCCCGAGAGGACTTGAGCGATTTGCATCACCTGCTCCTGGTAGATGATGACGCCGTAGGTCTCCCCCAGGATCGGCTCGAGCAGGGGATGCGGATACTCGACCGCCTCGAGCCCGTGCTTGCGGTTGATGTACGTCGGGATGTTTTCCATCGGCCCCGGCCGGTAGAGCGAGACCATGGCGATGATGTCCTCGAAGCGGTCGGGCTTCAGCCGCTTGAGGCTCTCGCGCATGCCGACGGATTCGAGCTGGAAAACGCCCGCCGTATCGCCCCGTGCCAGCAGTTCGTAGCTCGCCCGGTCGTCCAGAGCGAGGCGCTCGAGATCGATTTCCCCTCCCCCTCGGCGAACCAGTTCGACCGCGCGCTCGATCACGGTCAACGTCTTGAGACCGAGGAAGTCGAACTTGACGAGGCCCGCCGGCTCCACCCACTTCATGTTGAACTGCGTCGCCGGCAGGGCCGATCGCGGATCGCGATAGAGCGGCACGAGCTGCGTCAGCGGGCGATCCCCGATCACCACCCCCGCCGCATGGGTCGATGCATGCCGATAGAGGCCTTCGAGCTTCATGCCGATCGCGAGCAGGTTCGCGACCGTCTCGTCGCCGTCGCGCGCCTCCGCGAGACGCGGTTCGTCTCCGATCGCCTGCTCGAGCGTGACCGGGTTGGCGGGATTGTTCGGCACGAGCTTGCACAGCCGGTCGACCTGCGTATAGGGCAACTGCAATACGCGCCCGACGTCGCGCAGGACGGCGCGGGCCTGCAGCTTGCCGAACGTGATGATCTGGGCAACGCGATCGGCGCCGTATTTCTCCTGCACGTAGCGGATCACCTCGTCGCGGCGGTCCTGGCAGAAGTCGATGTCGAAATCCGGCATCGAGACGCGCTCGGGATTGAGGAACCGCTCGAAGAGGAGACCGAAACGCAGGGGATCGAGGTCGGTGATGGTGAGCGCCCATGCGACCACCGAACCGGCACCGGAGCCGCGCCCGGGTCCGACCGGGATCGAATGGCTCTTGGCCCACTTGATGAAGTCCGCGACGATGAGGAAATATCCAGGGAACTTCATGCTCGTGATGATCGAGAGTTCGAACTCGAGACGCGCGCGATAATCCTCCTCGGCGTATCCGGGCGCGACGCCTCCCGTTGCCAGCCTTCGGGCGAGCCCCTCGCGGGCCTGGCGCGCGAGTTCGGCGGCCTCGGCGGCCTGATGCGCGATTGTATCGCCCCCTGCCTCGGTGGCGACGAACTGTGGCAGGATGGGCTTGCGCGTACGCGGGCGAACGGCACAGCGCCGGGCGATCTCGATGGTCGCATCGATCGCCTCCGGCAGATCCGCAAAAAGCCGTCCCATCTCGGCCTGCGACTTGAAATAGTGCTCGCGCGTCAAGCGACGCCGCTCGTCCTCGGCAACGTAGGTGCCGGCAGCGATGCAGATGAGCGCGTCGTGCGCCTCGTGATCGTCGGGCGTCGCGAAATAGGGCTCGTTGCTGGCGACGATCGCTAGTCCCTCGCGATAGGCGAGGTCCACCAGCTGCCCCTCGACCGCGCGCTCCCCGGCGAGGCCGTGGCGCTGCAGTTCGACGTAGAGACGGTCACCGAACGCCGAAGCGAGCCGCGCGACCAGACCCTGCGCATCCGCCTCGCGCCCGGCCGCGAACGTGCGATCGACCGGTCCGTCCGGTCCACCCGTGAGACAGATGAGGCCTTCGGCCTTCTCGGCAACGAGTTCCAGCCCGACCGCCGCTCCCCCCTCGCCACCCCGATCGAGATAGGCCCGGCTGGTCAGCTCCATGAGATTGGCGTAACCGCGCTCGTCCTTGGCGATGAGCACCAGCCCACCCGCCACCCAGCCACCGCGCCCCTCGTCCTTGCCGCGCTGATCCTTGCCCGCGGCCGGAGGCGAAAGCGTCAGAACGGACCCGATGATCGGCTGGATGCCGCTACCCGCCGCCTTCTCCGAGAATTCGAGAGCGCCGAAGAGATTGCCCGTGTCGGCGATACCGACGGCGACCATCCCATCGGCCTTGGCAAGCCCGACGAGCTTGCCGACCGGTAGCGCGCCCTCCAGCAGTGAATACGCTGAGTGCACCCGCAAATGCACGAAGGGACGAATGTCGCCCGCCATCCCGCTTGCTCCTCACCTCGACCAGGAAACATGCAGAATGGGCCGATTCCGCCACCGGCCACAACGCTGCCCGCGGTCGGCGGGGACCGTCAGCGACGGTGCGCCGCGCCGACCTCGCCGCTCGTCAGTTCGACGAGCCGCCCCTCGGCGAGCCGCAACGTGCGGTCCATACGGGCGGCGAGTTCGAGATTGTGCGTGGCGATGAGAGCCGCGACACGCTCACGCCGGATCAGCTCGACGAGGGCCGCGAAAACCCGCTCGGCGGTTTCCGGATCGAGGTTGCCGGTCGGCTCGTCGGCCAGCAGCACGTGCGGACCGTTGGCGAGTGCGCGCGCGATCGCCACGCGCTGCTGTTCGCCGCCGGAGAGTTCGGCCGGGCGGTGTCCCATCCGCCCCTCGAGCCCGAGCGACGCGAGCATCGACTTCGCCCGCTCCGTCCCCTCGCGCCGGCTGCGCCCGAGGATGAGCTGCGGAATGAGCACGTTCTCGAGGGCCGAGAACTCCGGCAGCAGGTGGTGGAACTGGTAGACGAAGCCGATGGCGCTACGCCTGAGGCGCGTGCGCGAGCTGTCGTCCATCTTCGAGCAATCCTCGCCATCGATGACGACGCGCCCATTGTTCGGCCGTTCGAGGAGACCGGCGACATGCAGGAGTGACGACTTTCCCGCACCGGACGGGCCGACCAGCGCCACGCATTCGCCAGCGTCGATGTACGTACTCGCCCCGCGCAGCACCTCGATGGTGCGGCTGCCCTGCTCGAAGGTACGCACGATGCCGTCCAATTCGATCGCGTGTGCCATCAGCGTCACTCGTACCTCAACGCCTCGACCGGATCGAGCCGGGAGGCCTTCCAGGACGGATAGACCGTCGCGAGAACCGAGAGGCTGAGCGCCATGATCACGATGGAGGTCGTCTCCCCGACATCGATCTTGGCCGGTAGCGTGGCGAGATAATAGACGTTGGGATCGAACATGGTGGTGCCCGTGAGGGCGCTCACCCCCTGGCGAATGCTCTCGATGTTGCGGCAGAAGATGATCCCGAGGATCAAACCGACGATTGTCCCGACAATGCCGATGCTCGCTCCGGTGATGAGGAAAACGCGCATCACCGCGCCGCGCGTGGCCCCCATCGTGCGAAGGATCGCGATATCGCGGCCCTTGTCCTTCACCAGCATCATCAGGCCGGAAATGATGTTGAGCGCGGCCACCAGCACGATCAGGCTGAGGATGATGAACATGACGTTGCGCTCGACCTCGAGCACGGTGAAGAAGCTCTCGTTGCGCTCCGTCCAGTCGCTGACGAACACGGTCGGCCCGCCCGCCTGGCGCAACTGTGGGATCAACCCGGCGATCGTCTCGGGATCGTCGACCAGCATCTCGAGCACCGTGACCGCACCCGGCTGGTTGAAATAAATCTGCGCCTCGTCGAGCGGCATGAAGACGATCGAGCGGTCGTACTCCGACATGCCGATCTCGAAGGTCGCAACGACCTTGTACTGCTTGATGTTGGGCTTGGTCCCGAAGACCGTGGTCTTGCCGCGCGGATTGATGATCGTGACGAAATCGCCGATGCCGACGCGCAGGTTCTGCGCGAGCCGCGTGCCGATGGCGATGCCCCCCGAGGCGTCGAAACCCTCGAGGCTCCCCTCCTGGATGCGCCCGCCGATCAGTGGCAAGCCGGCGATATCGTTCCCGCGCATGCCCCGCACGAGCGCGCCAGCCGTGTTGGCTGGGCCGGACATCATGACCTGCCCCTCGACCATCGGCATCACTTTGCTCACGCCCCCGACCGTTCGCAGGCGAGAGGCGACGTCGTCGTAGTCCTCGAAACGACCGCCGATCTTGTGCACGATGGCGTGGCCGTTGACCCCGAGGATCTTGTCGAACAGCTCCGCGCGAAAACCGTTCATGACGGCCATCACGACGATCAGGGTCATCACTCCGAGCACGATGCCGATGAACGAGAATCCGGCGATCACCGAGATGAGCCCCTCGCGCCGCCGAGCCCCGAGATAACGCAGCGCCAGCATCCACTCGAACGGTGCGAATGGCGGCGTCTCGCGCCCCTTGCTCCTTGGCCGCGGCGAGCTCAATCGGCCACCGTCAGACGATTGAGGGCAGCTTCGAGCGACAGCGTCTCGCGTCCCCCACTGGCCCGGTCCTTGATCTCGACCTCACCGGCTTTGAGGCCTTTGGGCCCGACGATGAGTTGCTTGGGCAATCCGATGAGATCCATGGTCGCGAACTTCGCCCCCGCGCGCTCGTCGGTATCGTCGTAGAGCACGTCACGCCCGGCCTTCGTCAGCTTTGCCAGCAGCCCTTCGCAGGCCGCATCCGTCGCCGCGTCGCCCGACTTGAGGTTGACGAGCCCGATGTCGAACGGGGCGACGCTCGCCGGCCAGATGATGCCGGCTTCATCGTGGCTCGCCTCGATCACCGCGGCCACCAGCCGCGAGACGCCGATACCATAGGAGCCCGACTGCACCGCCACCTTCTGGCCGTCCGGCCCCTGCACGGTGCAACCGAGCGGCTCGGAATACTTGGTCCCGAAAAAGAAGATGTGACCGACCTCGATGCCGCGCCCGGCGAGTTGGCGCGACTTGGGCACGCGCTTGTCGAATTCGACCGCATCGTGCTTGTCGTCGGTTGCCGCGTACTTGGCGGTGTAGGTCTCGACCACTTTGGCGACGGCGCCGACATCGTCGAAATCGATCTCGAAGGCCGACCAGTCCATGTCGTAGAAATCGCGATCGAAGAACACCGCGCTCTCGCCCGTATCGGCGAGGATCAGGAATTCGTGGCTGTCGTCACCACCGATCGGCCCGGTCTCGGCGCGCATTGGTACGGCCTTCAGCCCCATGCGCGCGAATGTCCGCAGGTAAGCCACGAACATCTTGTTGTAGGAGTGCTGGCCCGCCTCGCGCGACAGGTCGAACGAATAGGCGTCCTTCATCAGGAACTCGCGCCCGCGCATCACGCCGAAGCGCGGCCGTACCTCGTCGCGGAACTTCCACTGGATGTGATAGAGGTTGCGTGGCACGTCCTTGTAGCTCTGCACACCCTGGCGGAAGATGTCGGTGATCATCTCCTCGTTGGTCGGGCCATAGAGCATCTCGCGGTCGTGCCGGTCGCGGATGCGCAGCATTTCCTTACCGTAGGCATCGTAGCGCCCGGATTTCCGCCAGAGATCGGCCGACTGGATGGTCGGCATCAGAACTTCGATGGCCCCGGCCCGGTCCTGCTCCTCGCGCACGATCTGCTCGATCTTCTTGAGCACGCGAAACCCGGTTGGAAGCCAGGAATAGCTACCGGCCGCCTCTTGTCGGATCATGCCCGTGCGCAGCATGAGCTGATGGGAGACGATCTCGGCCTCCTTCGGCGTCTCGCGCAGGACCGGCATGAAGTATTGTGAAAGACGCATTCGCTGCTCCAGGCCATCCGCCGGCTGCCGCGGTGCTCCGACGCCCGCTTCCGCTCCGGCGCGGGCGCTCTGACGTCACCGGCCGTTCCGCCGCACACTCCTGCCAGCAGTTAGCTGTTTCGACCGCAAGGCGCAATGGCGACCCACTGGCGCCCCCCGTCCCTCCGGGGATTCGTCGTCGAAGTGGCGTTCACAATGTGACCGCACGGTGCCGCGCTGCACCGCGCCTGGACCAGCTAATTTTCCGATAGGGGGTGCACGTGGATGATGACAAGTGCGTGTCGATTGGCTAACGTCTGGTCCGTGGGAGCCAATGCCGCTCGAGACGGCAGGTACGCCCAAGTCTAGGGAGAGGAATGAGGCCGGCGATCACGGGCCTCAGAGTTCGCTGTAGAGTAACCGGGACATCCGGGGAGTGGTGAATACGACCAACGCAAGGCCTCTGCGCCTTGCGTTTTCGTTTGTGCGATCACCGCTGGCGAGATGAGTGATCCGGTTGGTCTTGCCGACCTTTCGGGCCGTGCTCTCAGGAGCACCGCTCGCCCATCCGGGCGCCGGCCGTCACAACCCGCCGGGCAGGCTGTCCAAGTCGATCAGACGCTCGGTGATGATGATGTAGATGCCGGCGAAAACGACGCTGGCGACAACCGTCGTCATCAACACCTTGCGCAGCAGCCGGGGGCTGGTCGGGGCGCTTGCGGGCGTGCCCGGAACCACCTCGCCGCTTTCGCCCTGCGTGCGCACGCCGATCGGCAGGATCGCGAACAGCACGATCCACCAGACGACGAAATAGATGGCGAGCGCGAACGTCAACGACATGGCTCTATGCCTGCTCCAGCTCGACCAACGTGCCGCAGAAGTCCTTCGGGTGCAGGAAGAGCACGGGCTTGCCATGCGCCCCGATGCGCGGCTCTCCGTCACCGAGCACGCGCGCACCGCCCGCCTTCAACCGATCACGGGCGGCAAGGATGTCATCCACCTCGTAGCACACATGATGGATTCCGCCCGAAGGATTGCGCTCGAGGAAGGCCGCGATCGGCGAGCCCTCGTTGAGCGGTTCGAGCAGCTCGATCTTGGTGTTGGCCAAGGTGACGAAGACGACGGTAACGCCGTGCTCGGGCTGGGCGAGCGGTTCCGACACGTTTGCCCCGAGCACGTCGCGATAGATGGCGCACGAGGCGGCGAGGTCGCGCACCGCGATGGCCACGTGGTTCAACCGTTCGATCATGCCGAAACTCCCGTTTGCCCGGTCCCTGTTGCCGACCAGTTGCCGACCGCCCCGCACTGGAATTTACAAGCCCGCCCGTTCAATCCTTGGCACCACGAGCGGTTTGCTGCCGGCTCGTTCGACGGATGCGACCGCGCGGCTGTGGGCGGAAAGAGTGCTCCGGCACACCCCTTGGACCGCATGCCTCAATGCCCGATCAGACAACGGTCAGCAACACCTTGCAGATCGGCTTCTTGCCCCAGACCTCCGAGACCGCGCTCCGCGCCGCACGCCTCGCCGCCTCGGTGAGCGTGCCAGCGTCCTTTGCCCGCCCCCGCGGAATGCTGCCGATCGCCCGCGCAACGACCACCGCCACGACCTCGCGCATTTCGACGCCATCGTCGTCCTCGCCCGGCACCCCGTCGGTGATCACGCAGGGTTTGCCGAGCAATTCACCCTTGCGCGAGACCGCGAGCGCAACGACCACGATCCCGACTTCCGCCAGTTTGCGACGCTCGCGAACCGACTGATCGGTCCCCTCGATGATGAGGCGCCCGTCCCGGAAGATTCGCCCCGTTGCGACGGTCCCCACCACCTCCGTCGGCCCCGGCAGTAGCCGGACCAGCGTCCCGTTGGCCGCCACCAGCGCCGTCTCGATGCCCTGTTCTTCCGCGAGGCGCCGGTGCTCGGCCATGTGCCGCGCCTCCCCGTGCATCGGAATGAGGGCCTTGGGCTTCAGCATCGCATACATGCGCTTCAGTTCCTCGCGACGCGGATGACCGGTCACATGCACGCGCCGTTCGGCATCCGTCACGATGTCGACGCCCATTGCCGCGAGCGCGTTCTGCACGCGCCCGACGGCATCCTCGTTTCCCGGGATCGTGCGCGAGGAGAAGATGACGAGGTCGCCGCGCCGCAAGCTCACGGACTGATAGGCTTCGGTCGCGATACGCGCGAGCGCGGCCCGTGGCTCGCCCTGGCTGCCGGTGCACAACAGCACCGCCTCGTCGCGCTTGAGATACCCGAATGTCTCGGCCTCGGAGTACTTGAAGTCGCGCGGCAACACGCCCGTTTCGATCGCAACCTCGATGTTTCGGATCATCGAGCGCCCGGCCACCACGAGTTGGCGACCCGCGGCGCGCGTCGCCTCCGCGACCGACAGAACGCGCGCCATGTTCGAGGCAAAGAGCGTAACGGCGACCGCCTGGCGCGCCCCTTTGATGATCTCGGTGAGAGTGCGCCCCACCTCACCCTCGGTGATCGAGCTGCCTTCCCGAATGGCGTTGGTCGAATCGCAGATCAGGACGTCGACGCCCTCCGTCCCGATCGCCTCGAGACGCGCCACGTCCGTAGGCTTCCCGATGACGGGCTCGTCGTCCAGCTTCCAGTCGCCGCTATGGACCACGACGCCGCCCGCCATGCGCATGACCAGCGCATTGGGCTCCGGAATCGAGTGGGCGACGGTCACCAGCTCGAGGTCGAACGGGCCGACCTCGAAGCGCTGGCCCTGCTTGATCTCGATGATCTCGATGTCCTGCGTTCCACCGTAGTCGCGCAGCTTGGCGCGCAACATGCCGATCGTGAAGGCGGTGGCATAGACCGGCGCCCTGAGGTCCTCCCAGAGATCGAGGACGGCGCCCACGTGATCCTCGTGAGCATGCGTCAGCACGATGCCGGCGAGCCGGTCGCGCTGGTCCTCGATGAACCGTGTGTCCGGCATGATGACGTCGACGCCGGGCTCGCCTGGACCCGGGAACGTGACGCCGAGGTCGACCATCAGCCAAGCGCGATCGGCTGGCGGCCCATAGCCGTAGAGATAGCAGTTCATGCCGATCTCGCCGGCGCCGCCGAGCGCAACATAGACGAGCTCGGCACGGCCCGACTGGCCGCTCCGCGCTGCTGGCATAAGTCCTCCCTCTCGGGTCGAAGCCAGTCGCTCGACCCGTTGCTCGCCGTTCCCGGCCACTTCTCAACTCAGTTTTTTAGCAACACGTCGCCGAAAGTCACTTCGCAAATGACACCATCGTTCAATGCCAGCCGCAGCGCCCCCCGATCGGAGAGCCCCGCGATCCGGCCCGCGAGCTGACGATCGCCCGTGTTGACGACCACGTCCGTTCCGTTCTCGAGCGCGCGGGCGAGCCATGCGGCGCGCACCAGCGCGCTCGCCCCATCACCAGGACGGCTGCTCGCTTCGGCGATGCCGATCCAGCCGAGCAGGGCTCTCGAAAGGCCGTCGAGCACCGCTTCGAAATCCGCCTCGATCCCGGCAGCGGCGAGCGACGTCGTCGCGCGACCGGCGATGTCGGGCGCACGGGTGAGATTGATGCCGATGCCGATCACGACCGCCTCGCGTCGGCCTTCCACAGGCGCCACGCGCTCGATCAGCAGCCCCGCCACCTTGGCGCCACCAACGAGCACATCGTTCGGCCATTTGAGCCGGATGGCAGAGGTCGCGACGCCCGCCCCCGCGAGATCGGCGATCGCATCGAAGGTCGCGACCCCCGCGATCAGCGGCAACGCCTCGACGACCTCGCGTGAGAGCGGCCTCCTGATGAGGAGTGAGCCGGCAAAGCTGCCATCCTCGCTCGTCCACCTTCGCCCTGCCCGACCGCGCCCCGCGGTTTGCCTCGCGGCTGTCCACCAGACGTAACCAGGTCCATCCCCGACGGCCGATGCCAGGGCATCGGCATTGGTCGAGCCTGTCACCTCGGCATGCACGCGCGCGATGCGCGGGGCCGGTCGTGGCAGCCTCGCCTTCGCGCCCGGGCTCAAAAGAGCGACTTGGCCGCAGCCTCGGCGGCCGCCACCAGCGGTGCCGGCACGAAGACGAAGAGCAGCGTGAACAGGCCCGAAGCACCCAGCACGACGCGCGCCCCGTTCGCCATCGGCTCGAAGCGCTCGACCGGCTCCTCGAAGAACATCAGTCGAACGATGTTGAGGTAGTAATAGGCCCCGACCACGCTCGCGAGCACGCCGAGGATGGCGAGCGGATAGAGCCCCGCGTTCACGGCCGCCAGAAAGACGTAGAACTTGGCGAAGAAACCGGCGAGCGGCGGGATACCGGCGAGGGAAAACAGCAGGACGGCGAGCAGGAACGCCATTGGGGGATTGCTCTGTGCGAGGCCCGCCAGCTCGCTCACCTCCTCGACGCTGCCATTGGCCCGCCTCATGGAGAGGATGCACGCGAAGGCACCGAGCGTCATGACCAGATAGATGGCCAGGTAGATCGCCACCGACTTCGCCCCTTCCGGGCTGGCGGCCGCCAGGCCAACCAGTGCGAAACCCATGTGACCGATCGAGGAATAGGCCATCAGCCGCTTGATGTTGGTCTGCCCGATCGCGGCAAAGGCACCCCACGCCATGGAAGCGATGGACAGGAACACCAGCACCTGCTGCCACTGCGGTGTGATGCTCGGAAAGGCGGTCAGCACCACGCGCGCCAGCAGCGCCATCGCGGCGATCTTGGGAGCGGCGGCAAAGAACGCCGTCACCGGCGTCGGCGCGCCTTCATAGACGTCCGGCGTCCACATGTGGAAGGGCACCGCCGAAACCTTGAAAGCGAGGCCCGCGAGTACGAAGACGAGCCCGAAGATGAGGCCGATGCCCGCCCCACCCGATTGGAGCTGGCTGGCGATCGCCCCGAACTCGGTGGTGCCCGTGAACCCGTAGACCAGCGAAGAGCCATAGAGGAGCAGCCCGGACGAGAGCGCCCCGAGCACGAAGTACTTGAGCCCCGCCTCGCCCGAGCGCGCGCTGTCGCGCCGCGCGGCCGCGATCACGTAGAGCGCGAGGCTCTGCATCTCGAGCCCGAGATAGAGCGCGATCAGCGTGCCGGCCGAGACCATCACCAGCATGCCGGTGACGGAGAGCAACACGAGTGCTGCCAGTTCGAACGTGAGGATTCTCGCGTCCTCCAGCGCTTCGAAGGACATCACGAGGGTGAGCGCCGCACCGAGGAGCACCAGCACCTTCATGAAGCGGGCGAAGGAATCACCGACGAACGCTCCACCGAAGAGCACGGTCTTGCCGGCCGGCTGCGCGAGCACCACGGCCGCCGCCGCCAGCAACACCACCACCGCCAGCGTCAACAGCGCGCCATCTCGCGGCTTCGGCGCGAACACCCCGAGCATCAGGATGAGCAGCGCGCCCGCCACCAGAATGATCTCGGGCAGGAACGGGGCGTAGGACGCCAGATTGGCGGGATCGAAATTCATCAGCTCATCTCCCGGGCCGCCTCCGCGTGCCCAAAACCTTCATCGCCGCTCCGCCGGCCGCACGCCAGCCCGCCGTCGGCCCCGCCCTTCGCGCACCTAGCGCACGGCGATCGCCACTGCCTGCCCGAGCCCGGCATCGGCAACTGCCGCACGATAACCGGCGAGCAGATTTTCGACCGACACCGCGAACACATCCAGGATCGGCCCCGGATAGAAGCCGAAGAAGATGGTCAGTACGACCAGCGGCAGTATGCATGCGATCTCGCGCGCATTGACGTCGGAGATCGACTTCAAGGCCGGCTTTTCCAGCACTCCGAAAATGACCCGGCGGTAGAGGTAGAGGGCGTAGGCCGCCGAGAGGATGACGCCGGTCGTCGCGAGGAACGCGACCCACGTGTTCGCCTTGAAGGCCCCGATCAGGGTGAGGAACTCCCCGACGAAGCCGCTCGTGCCGGGCAGACCCACATTGGCCATGGTGAAGATCAGGAAGAAGGTCGCATAGATCGGCATCCGGTCGGCGAGCCCGCCATAGGCTGCGATCTCGCGCGTGTGCATGCGATCGTAGACGACACCGACGCAGAGAAAGAGCGCCCCGGAGATGAAACCGTGGCTGATCATCTGGAAGAGGCCGCCGCCGACGCCCTGCGTGTTGAGCGCGAAAAGCCCCATGGTCACGAAGCCCATGTGCGCCACCGAGGAGTAGGCGATGAGCTTTTTCATGTCGACCTGGGCGAGCGCGACGAGCGAGGTGTAGACGATCGCGACCACACTGAGCGCGAAGACCAGCGGCGCCAGGATGTCGGACGCGATCGGGAACATCGGGATCGAGAACCGCAGGAAGCCGTACCCGCCCATCTTGAGGAGGATGGCCGCGAGCACGACGGAGCCCGCCGTCGGCGCCTCGACGTGCGCGTCCGGCAGCCACGTGTGCACCGGCCACATCGGCATCTTGACGGCGAAGGAGGCAAAGAACGCCAGCCAGAGCAGCGTCTGCATGCCGCCCCGGACCTCGACGCCGAGCACACTGAAGGTCTCGAACGGGAACTTCGTTTGCAGCAGCGTCGGAATGTCGGTCGTGCCGGCATGCCAGTACATCGCCATCATGGCGAGCAGCATCAGCACCGAGCCGAGCAGCGTATAGAGAAAGAATTTGAAGCTCGCATAGACGCGCCGCTTGCCGCCCCACACCCCGATGATGAGGAACATCGGAATGAGGCCGCCCTCGAAGAAGAGATAAAAGAGCACGAGATCGAGCGCGCAGAACACGCCGATCATCAGCGTCTCGAGGACGAGGAACGCGATCATGTACTCCTTGACGCGCGTCTTGATGCTGTCCCAGCTCGCCAGGATGCAGATCGGCATGAGGAAGGCCGTCAGCACCACGAAGGGCAGCGAGATGCCGTCGACTCCCATCTTGTAGCGGATCGTGCCGCCGAGCCAGGCGGCCTCCTCGACGAACTGGAAGGCCGGCGTCGTCGGGTCGAACAGCCACAGCAGCCAGAGCGCGGGCAGCAGCGTGATGACGGTGGTCCAGAGCGCGGTCCAGCGCGCGTTCCCTTCCGCCTCGCGCGGCACGAACAGGATGAACAGCGCCCCCGCCAGTGGCAGGAACGTGACGCCCGTCAGGAGCGGAGGATAATCCGTCGCCGGGTTCATCAGCGGGCACCTCCGAAGACCATGAAGTAGGACACCATGAGGGCGATGCCGATCAGCATGGCGAACGCGTAGTGATAGACGTAGCCGGTCTGCAGCTTGCCGACGCCGCGCGTCACGTCGAGAACCCTTGCCGCCACTCCGTCCGGCCCGATGCCGTCGATGATCCGCTGGTCACCGGTGCGCCAGAGCAGCCGCCCGAGCCACATCGTCGGGCGCACGAAGAGGAAATCGTAGAGTTCGTCGAAGTACCACTTGTTGAGCAGGAAGAGGTAGAGCGGCCGCAAGGCGCGGGCCAGCGCCGGCGGAATGCCCGGTGCGACGATGTAGAAGAGATAGGCGAGCGCGAACCCCGACAGCATCATCACGAAGGGCGTCCAGTAGACGAACTCGGGCACGTGATGCATCGCCTCGAGGATGTGGTTGTCCGGCCGGTTGTAGAGCGCCGCGCGCCAGAACGCGCCATACCCCTCGCCGATGAAGACATGCTTGAAAGCGATCCCCGCGAGCACCGCGCCGACCGCGAGCAGGATGAGCGGCACCAGCATCACCCACGGGCTTTCGTGGATGTGCTTGACCACTTCCGGACGCGCGCGCGAAGTGCCGTGGAAGGTCATGAACATCAGGCGCCAGGAATAGAACGAGGTGAAGAAGGCGGCGATCGCCAGGAGATAGAAGGCGTATTCGCCAACCGGCGTGTGCGCCCCGTAGGCGGCCTCGATGATCGCGTCCTTGGAATAGAAGCCGGCAAAGCCCGCCACGTGCGGCAGACCGAAGCCGGTCAGCGCAAGCGTGCCGATCAGCATCATCGCCCATGTCCAGCGGATCTTGGAGGCAAGGCCGCCCATGTTGCGCATGTCCTGCTCATCGCTCATCGCGTGGATGACGGACCCGGCGCCGAGAAACAGCAGCGCCTTGAAGAAGGCGTGCGTGAAAAGGTGGAAGATCGCGACGGAATAGGCCCCGAGGCCGCAAGCCGCGAACATGTAGCCGAGCTGCGAGCAGGTCGAATAGGCGATGACACGCTTGATGTCGTTCTGCACGAGGCCGACGGTCGCGGCAAAGAACGCCGTGCTCGCCCCGACCGCCGTCACGACGAAGAGCGCCGACTGCGAGAGCTCGAAGAGCGGCGACAGTCGCGCCACCATGAAGACCCCGGCCGTCACCATGGTCGCGGCATGGATGAGGGCCGAGACCGGCGTCGGGCCCTCCATGGCGTCCGGCAGCCAGGTATGCAGCAGGAGCTGCGCCGACTTGCCCATCGCCCCGAGGAAGAGGAGCAGGCAGAGCGTCGTCAACACGTCGACCTCGTAGCCGAGGAACGCGAAGGTCTTGCCGACCTGGTCGGGCGCGGCCGCGAACACCGCGTCGAAATCGATCGACCCGAACACCGCGAAGACGCCGAAGATGCCGAGCGCGAAGCCGAAATCGCCGACCCGGTTGACGACGAACGCCTTCATCGCCGCCGCGTTCGCCGACGGGCGATGGTACCAGAAGCCGATGAGGAGATAGGAGGCGAGCCCGACGCCCTCCCAGCCGAAGAAAAGCTGGAGGAAATTGTCGGCCGTCACCAGCGACAGCATCGCGAAGGTGAAGAGCGAGAGATAGGAGAAGAACCGGGCGCGGCCGTGATCGTGGTGCATGTAGCCGATGGAGTAGATATGCACCAGCGCCGAGACGCTGTTGACCACGACCAGCATCACCGCGGTCAGCGTGTCGATGCGGATCGACCAGGAAACGTCGAGCTCACCCGACGTGATCCACCGCACGATCTCGACCTGCACCTTGTCCGGCGAACCGCCGAAGCCGGTCTGCACCAGCACGATCCACGAGAGCACCGCCGCCAGCGAGACGCAGAAGCACGTGACGATCTCCGCGGCCTTGTCGCCGATCCGCGAGCCGAGGAGGCCCGCGATGAGGCAGCCGAGCAGCGGCAGGAAGAGAATGGCCGAATACATGCGCCCTCAGCCTTTCATCAGGTTGATGTCCTCGACAGCGATGCTGCCGCGGTTGCGGTAGTAGACGACCACGATGGCGAGCCCGATCGCCGCCTCGCCTGCCGCCACGGTGAGGACCAGCAGCGTGAAGATCTGACCGACCAGGTCGCCGAGATGGACGGAAAAGGCGACGAGGTTGATGTTGACCGCGAGCAGCATCAGCTCGATCGACATCAGGATGACGATGACGTTCTTGCGGTTGAGGAAAATACCGAAGACGCCGAGCGTGAAGACGATCGCCGACAGCGTCAGATAATGCCCGAGCCCGATCTCCATCACCCCTGTCTCCTGCTGCCCGGCATGATCGCTCCGCCGGTCGGCACCGTCTTGATCTCGATCGCGGTTGCCGGTGTGCGCGCGATCTGTGCCGCCGCCGACTGGCGTTTGACGCCCGCGCGCTTTCGCAGCGTGAGCACGATCGCCCCGACCATCGCAACCAGCAGGATCAGCCCCGCGAGCTGGAAGAAATAGACGTACTGCGTATACATCAACCGGCCGATCGCGCGCGTGTTCGTGATGTTCTCGGCCACCGCCGGCAACGGTGCCTCGGGACGCGCGGCAAGCTCGGGCGCGATCGCCCAGCTTCCGAGGACGAGCACCAGTTCCACCAGCAGCACGCCGCCGATCGCGGCCCCGAACGGCAGATAATTCGTGAACCCCGCCCGCAGTTCGGCGAAATCGACGTCGAGCATCATGACGACGAAGAGGAACAGCACCATCACCGCGCCGACGTAGACGATGAGCAGCATCATGGCGAGGAACTCGGCCCCGAGCAGCACGAAGAGCCCAGCCCCGTTGAAGAACGCGAGGATGAGATAGAGCACGGCGTGCACAGGGTTGCGCGCCGTGATCACCATGAACGCCGAAGCAACGAGCACGCCGGCAAAGAGATAGAAAAAGGCGGCTTGCAGGAACATCAGGTCAGGTCTCCATGCCCGCTTTCGGCCGCACCCTCGAGGGGGAGGAAAGAATGGTCACCTCTGCCCCCATCACCGATACGGCGCATCGAGCGCGAGGTTCTTGGCGATCTCGCGCTCCCAGCGGTCGCCGTTCGCCAGCAGCCGGTCCTTGTCGTAGAAGAGCTCCTCGCGCGTCTCCGTCGCGAACTCGAAATTCGGCCCCTCGACGATTGCATCGACCGGGCACGCCTCCTGGCAGAACCCGCAGTAGATGCACTTCACCATGTCGATGTCGTAGCGCGTCGTGCGCCGGGTGCCGTCGTTGCGCCGGGGCCCCGCCTCGATGGTGATCGCCTGGGCGGGGCAGATCGCCTCGCAGAGCTTGCAGGCAATGCAGCGCTCTTCGCCATTGGGATAACGCCGCAAGGCGTGCTCGCCCCGGAACCGCGGTGAAATGGGCCCCTTCTCGAACGGGTAGTTCAGCGTCAGCTTGGGGCGGAAGAAATACCTCATAGCCAGCCAGGCGGCCGAGAGGAACTCGAAGAGGAAGACCGATTTGACGGCCTGCGCGACACCCGACATCGTATCCTCCTTTCGCCTCGACCCTCAGCTTCCCGCCGGCCCGAAGCCGCCGAAACGAAGCACCGCCGCCGTTGCCACCACCATGAACAACGAGATCGGCAGGAACACCTTCCAGCCGAGCCGCATCAACTGGTCGTAGCGGTAGCGCGGCACGATCGCCTTCACCAACGCGAAGAGAAAGAAGACGAAGCACACCTTCGCGATGAACCAGATCACCCCCGGCACCCAGTTGAAGGGCGCCACATCAAACGGCGGCAGCCAGCCCCCCAGAAAGAGGATCGTCGTCAGCGCGCACATCAGCACGATCGCGACGTATTCGCCGAGCATGAAGAGGAGGTACGGCGTCGAGGAATACTCGACCATGAAGCCGGCGACCAGCTCCGATTCCGCTTCCGGCAGATCGAACGGCGGCCGGTTCGCCTCTGCCAGCGCCGAGATGAAGAAGATGACGAAGATCGGGAACAGCGGCAGCCAGAACCAGTTGAAGAGGCCGAGTTCCCCCTTCTGCGCCATCACGATGTCGGAGAGGTTGAGCGAGCCCGCCACCAGCAGAACACAGACGATGACGAAGCCGATCGAGACCTCGTAGGAGATCATCTGCGCCGACGAGCGCAGCG
This sequence comes from Hyphomicrobiales bacterium, assembly GCA_016125495.1. Classification (NCBI taxonomy): domain Bacteria; kingdom Pseudomonadati; phylum Pseudomonadota; class Alphaproteobacteria; order Hyphomicrobiales; species Hyphomicrobiales bacterium. The sequence goes on from WGLQ01000009.1 coordinate 22,767, forward strand.
CCCCGAGGAAGGCGTATTTGGAGTTGGAGGCCCAGCCGCCCATGATGACGCCGTAGACCTCGAGCGAAGAGATCGCGAGGATATAGAGGATGCCGACATTGAGGTTGGCGATCACCCAGTTTTCGTCGACCGGGATCACCGCCCAGGCCGCGAGCGCCAGCACCGAAGCAACCAGCGGCGCGAGCAGGAACACGCCCTTGTCGGCGCCCGACGGGATGATCGGCTCCTTGAGCACGAACTTGAGGAGGTCGGCGAACGATTGCAGCAACCCGAAGGCGCCGACGACGTTCGGCCCCTTGCGCATTTGCACGGCCGCCCAGATCTTGCGGTCGGCGAGCAGCAGGTAGGCGATGATGATGAGCAGCGCCACCAGCATCGCCACGCTCTGGGCGACGACGATCACGAACGGCAGGCCGTAGGTCGTCCAGAAATCAGCCATGGGTCCCCGTCGCCCCCCTGTTCCAGCGCGCGTCCGCTTCGGCGAGCGCCAGATCGAGCGCCGCGTCGGCATGCACCAGCGTGGTATCGAAAACCGGCACCCCGACGTTGCCGCCCCCCAGCAGCATGCCGACCTCGGTGCATCCGAGAATGAGGCTATCGGCGCCCGCTGCCGCCAATCGTGACGCGATGGCTTCGAACTCCAGCCGTGAGGCCGGCGCGACCACACCCTGGCAGAGTTCATCGTAGATGATGGTATGAATGCGCTCGCGATCGGCCGCAGAAGGCAGCACCACGTCGAGCCCGTGACGCGCGAGGCGCCCGGTGTAGAAGTCCTCGGTCATCGTGAAGCGGGTCGCCATCAGACCGGGCCGCCGGTGGCCCGCTGCCAGGATCCGCTCGGCGGTGGCGTCCGCGATGTGGAGGAACGGTACGCCGAGCCGCGCCTCGATACGCCCGGCGACACGGTGCATCGTGTTGGTCGCCAGCAGCACGATTTCGGCCCCCGCCCGCTCGAGCCCCACCGCCACCTCCGCCAGCAGCGCGCCGGCCTCGTTCCAACGGCCCGCCGCCTGCATCTCGGCGATCGGCGCGAAATCGAGTGAATGGATCAGCACGCGCGGCGAATGCAGGCCCCCGAGCCGCCGGCGCGTCTCGGCCACCAGGCGCTCGTAATAGAGCACCGTCGAATGCGCGCTCATGCCGCCGATGATGCCAATGGTCCTCATTGTGCCGCCATGGCCATGCTCGAGCGCAGTGCGCTCAGGTCCCCCATCACCGCAGACGCGCGGGCAATCGGGTTGGTCAGATAGAAGTCCGAGATCGGAGACCTGAAGGGCGCCGTGCCGATCGGCCCGCCGCTCCGCGCCAGCGCCTCGATCGCCGAAATCCCATTGTCGTCACCGGCGGGAGCGATGGCATCGATCGCACCGAAATGCGGATGGCGCGACACCAATTGCGCGCGCAGCGCACCGAGGTCGTCGAAGCCGAGTGCCTTTCCCATTCGCCCGGCGATCGCCCGTACGATCGCCCAATCCTCCTTGGCCTCGCCAGGCGGGAACACCGCACGCTGCGTCATCTGCACGCGCCCCTCGGTGTTCACGTAGATCGCCGACTTCTCGGTATGGGTCGCGCCCGGCAGGATCACGTCCGCTCTGTGCGCCCCGCGGTCACCATGCGAGCCCTGGTAGATGACGAACGGCCCCGCCGGAATCTCGATCTCGTCGGCCCCGAGGTTGTAGATGACGTCGACGGCACCATCGGCGATCCGCCCCGCGTCGGCACCGCCCGCCCCCGGCACGAAGCCGATGTCGAGCCCGCCGACCCGCGCCGCTGCCGTGTGCAGCACGCCGAAGCCGTTCCAGCCCTCGCGCACGACGCCGAGCGAGAGCGCGGCCTTGGCCGCCATCGCCATGACGGCTGCCCCGTCCGCTCGCGCATAGGCCCCCGGACCGACGATGAACATCGGGCGCTCGAGCTTCACGCGGCCATGATCGATGAATTGCTCGAGGCTCGCGGCTCCGGCCCCGAGATGGTTGTAGGGGTAGGTGAGGTCCACCGGCTCGCCGATCAGACCGAGCAGCAATCCGCCCCGCAGGTATCGCTTGCGGATGCGCGCATTGAGCACGGCCGCCTCGAGGCGTGGGTTGGCCCCGATCAGCATGATGCCGTCGGCCGCCTCGATCCCCTCGATGGTCGGATTGAAGAGATAGCCCGCCCGCCCGTGGGCCGGATCGAGCTTCTCGCCCGCCGTGCGGCAATCGAGGTTGGGGCTGCCGAGCGTCGCCATGAGCGCCTGGAGCGCGAACATCTCCTCGATCCCGGCGAGATCGCCTGCGAGCGCTCCGATGCGCTCGCCGGGCGTGCCGGACAGCCGCTCGCCAACGACCGCGAGCGCTTCGTCCCAGCTCGCCGGCTCGAGCCGCCCGTCCCGCCGCACGTACGGCCGGTCGAGCCGCTGCGTGCGCAGCCCGTCCCAGATGAAGCGCGTCTTGTCGGAAATCCACTCCTCGTTCACCGCGTCGTTGTTGCGCGGCATGATGCGCAGCACCTCGCGCCCGCGCGCGTCGACCCGGATCGCCGAGCCGAGTGCATCCATGACGTCGATCGATTCGGTCTTGCGCAGTTCCCACGGCCGCGCCTGATAGGCGTAGGGCTTGGAGGTCAGCGCCCCGACCGGGCAGAGGTCGATGACGTTGCCTTGCAATTCCGAGGTCATGCCAGCCTCGAGATAGGTCGTGATCTCCATGTCCTCGCCGCGCCCGATCGCGCCGAGTTCCTCGACGCCCGCGACCTCGGTCATGAACCGCACGCAGCGCGTGCAGTGGATGCACCGCGTCATGATCGTCTTGACGAGCGGCCCGATGTTCTTGTCCTCGACCGCCCGCTTGTTCTCGGCATAACGCGAGGTGTCGACGCCATAGGCCATCGCCTGGTCCTGCAGGTCGCATTCGCCGCCCTGGTCGCAGATCGGGCAGTCGAGCGGATGGTTGATCAGCAGGAACTCCATCACCCCCTCGCGCGCCTTCTTGACGATTGGCGAGTTGGTGCGGATTTCGGGCGGTTCGCCATTGCGTCCGGGTCTGAGATCCGAGACGCCCATGGCGCACGAGGCGACGGGCTTGGGCGCTCCGACCACCTCGACGAGGCACATCCGGCAGTTGCCGGCGATAGAGAGGCGCTCGTGATAGCAGAAGCGCGGCACCTCGACGCCCGCCACTTCGCACGCCTGGATCAGCGTCAGGCCGGCGTCGAGGTCGTGCTCGGTGCCGTCGATGATCAGCTTGGGCATGATTGCGGTCCTGGCTCGGGGCGGGCATGCGTGGCGGTCGCCGTGGTGTTAGCGAAATTGTGCGCCGGGCTCCAGCCCCTCTAAGGTCGCTGAGGCAACGAAGCGGTGGAGGGCCCCGAGCCGTGGGCAACTGCAGCCAGCAACCGTCGGACCGACCGCACCAATCGACCGCGCCCCTTCGCCATCACGACGTTGCCACTGGACAATGCGTGACCGGCTCGGGACTGTCTCCAGAGCAACACAGCCCGTAGAGGACACCCGCATGATGCGATCCACAGCATTGCCTGCCCGCCGGGCCCGCCCCCGCCAACTCACCCGCTCGATGCTGACGGCTGCATCGGCTGTCGCGTTCACGCTCCTATCGGGCGCCGGTCCAGCCGCGGCGGTCGACGAGGGGCTCACCTGCTCGGACGCCAGCAGCGGATTCTTCTATGAAGGCGGGCAGCTCTTTCTGCGCGATCCTGCCAACCCGGCCAAGGTGGCCAAGCTCGCAAGCAAGCAACTCTCCTCGACGGTTGTCGCCCGCGATAGCGAGACCTGCGTGACCCGGAACGGCAAGCGCTTCCAGAGCCAATCGACGCTGAGCGTCACGGTCATCGAGTTCGATTCGCCCTGGGGCGACGGCAAGTTGCAGGTCCACTTCCTCTGCGACGCGTTCTCGAGCGACTTTCCGGTCGACGAGAGTGCCGAAGTGACGTGCTCCAAGCGCACGCTGCGCGCCGAGCGGATCGACAACGTGACCCTCAAGGCCGAGCAGCGCGACGAGGCGGGTCAATAGGGGGGGGGGTGAACGGAGCCCCGGTTTCAGCCGCCCCGTGGCTGCTCGATCAGCGCTTCAAACGGTAGCCCGTCGCGAAGATCCAGGCGATCACCGCGAGGCAGACGCCCATGGAGGCGAACGTCATGGCTAGACTGACCGTGAAATCGACGTCCGCCACCTCCGTGAAGCTCCAGCGAAAGCCGCTGATGAGATAGACCACCGGATTGAAGTAGCTGACCGTTTGCCAGAACGGCGGCAGCATCGAGATCGAATAGAAGGTGCCGCCGAGGAACGCGAGCGGGATGATGACCAGGAGCGGCACGATCTGCAGTTGCTCGAAGCCGTCCGCCCAGATGCCGATGATGAAACCGAGCAGCGAGAACGTCACCGCCGTCAGCACGAGGAAGACCAGCATCAGCAGCGGGTGCTTGATCTCGAGCGGCACGATCAGCGCCGATGTCGCCAGGATCACGAGACCGACGATGACGGACTTGGTCGCCGCCGCTCCGACATAGCCCGCAACGATCTCGACCGCCGAGACCGGCGCCGAAAGAACTTCGTAGATGGTGCCGGTGAAGCGCGGGAAGTAGATGCCGAATGCGGCGTTCGAAACGCTCTGCGTCAGCAGCGAGAACATGATGAGGCCCGGCACGATGAAGGCGCCGTAGGCGACCCCGTCGATCGCCTCGATCCGCGAGCCGATCGCCGCCCCGAAGACGACGAAGTAGAGCGCCGTCGAGAGCACGGGCGAAACGAGACTCTGGAACACCGTACGCCGCGCCCGCGCCATCTCGAAGCGATAGATCGCCCAGACCGCCTCGCCATTGATGGTCATCGTGCCTCCTTGACCAGGCTGACGAAGATCTCTTCGAGCGAGCTTTGCCGCGTCGCGAGGTCCCGAAAGGCGATGCCCGCTCCATCGAGCGCGTTGAGGAGGCGCCGGATGCCCGTTCGCTCCCCGCTGGTGTCGTACGTGTAGGTGATCTCGAGGCCGTCCCCGGAGAGTTCGAGGCCATAGTCGGCCAATTCCGCCGGTAGTCCGGAAGCCCGCTCGGCGAGGTGCACGATCAGCTGCTTCTTGCCGAGTTTGCGCATCAGGCTCGCCTTTTCCTCGACCAGCACCAGTTCGCCCCGGTTGATGATGCCGATGCGGTCTGCCATCTCCTCGGCCTCGTCGATGTAGTGGGTCGTCAGGATGATGGTGACGCCGGCGGCTCTGAGGCCACGCACCAGTTCCCACATGTCCTTGCGCAACTCGACGTCGACACCTGCCGTCGGCTCGTCGAGAAACAGGATCTCCGGCTCGTGCGCGAGCGCCTTGGCGATCAGCACTCGCCGCTTCATGCCGCCCGAGAGCGTTCGGATCACCTGGTCGCGCTTGTCCCACAGGGTGAGCTGGCGCAGCACCTTCTCGATGTGTGCCGGGTTGCTCGGTTTGCCGAAGAGGCCCCGTGTGAAGCTCACCGTGCTCCAGACCGTCTCGAAGGCGTCCGTCGTCAGCTCCTGCGGCACGAGCCCGATCAGAGCGCGCGTCTTTCGGAAATCCGTGATGATGTCGTGGCCCGCGACCGTCACTCGGCCGCCGGTCGGGCTGACGATACCGCAAACAATGCTGATGAGCGTGGTCTTGCCGGCCCCGTTCGGCCCGAGCAGCGCCAGGATCTCGCCCTTCTCGATGGTGAGGTCCACGCCTTTGAGGGCTTGGAACCCGTTGGCGTAGGACTTCGACAATCCCTCGATCTCGATGACCGCCGCCATGCTTCGCCCCCGACCCCGGGCACCGATCACCCGGGCCGGCTCACTAGCACGCGGAAGGTCCCCGTGCGAGCCCGCCGCAATCCCAATTGAACCGATCCCGGGGTTGCGACGTTCCCCGATTGCCGCTAGGCGAGATTGGATTCAGTCAAAACTGACGCCAGGAAGAGCCCCCCGATGATCCCCGGCCTGCTCAACCGTCGCCGCTTCTCCGACCTCACCGAGCAGGAGATCGTCGCCCTAGCGATCTCTTCCGAGGAGGACGACGCGCGCATCTATCGCATGTACGCCGAACGGCTGCGCCAGGACTACCCGGCCTCGACCGCCATGTTCGAGGCGATGGCCGAGGAGGAGGACGAGCACCGCCACCGCCTCATCGAGTTGCACAAGCGGCGCTTCGGCAACACCATTCCGCTGATCCGGCGCGAGCACGTGGCGGGCTTCTACTCACGCCGCCCCGTTTGGCTCGTCGAGAACCTCGGCCTCGAGCGCATCCGCGAGGAAGCCTCGATGATGGAGCGCGACGCCGCGCGCTTCTATGAGTCCGCGGCCAAGCGCACCAGCGACGCCGACACCCGCAAGCTGCTCGGCGACCTCGCCGCCATCGAGGCGATGCACCAGGAGCGGGCCGAGGAACTCGAATCCGACCTCCTCGGCGACGGCAAGCGCAGCGAAGAGGACATGGTGGCCCACCGCCAGTTCGTCCTCACGTACGTGCAGCCGGGTCTCGCCGGCCTGATGGATGGCTCGGTCTCGACCCTCGCCCCGATCTTCGCCGCCGCGTTCGCGACCGGCGACACCTGGCAGACTTTCCTCGTCGGCCTCGCCGCCTCGATCGGCGCCGGCATCTCGATGGGCATGACGGAGGCCCTTTCGGACGACGGCGAGATTTCCGGTCGCGGCTCGCCGGTCAAACGCGGCCTCGCCTGCGGCATCATGACCGCCGTCGGCGGCCTCGGCCACGCCCTGCCCTACCTCATCCCCGACTTCTGGACGGCGACCACCATCGCCTTTGCCATCGTCTTCGTGGAACTTTGGGCGATCGCCTGGATCCAGAACCGCTACATGGAGACGCCGTTCGTGCGCGCCGTCTTCCAGATCGTCATCGGCGGCGCGCTGGTGTTGGCGGCCGGCATCCTCATCGGCGGCGCTTAGCGGGCGGGCTGGAGAACGGGATCGGCAGGGCACGCGCCGTCACCGTCGCGCCGCGCCTCGAAGTCAACGACGCCATTGCCGCGCTCGCCGCCGCCGAGGCCGGGGAGGGAATCACTCAGGCCCTCTCCTACATGGTCGCCGCGATGCTGAAGGAGGGCACCCTCGTCACGGTCCTCGACGCGATCATGCCGCCGGCCGTACCCGTGCACCTGGTGCACGGGCAGGATCGCCTGATGGCGCCGAGGCTGCGCGCTTTTCTCGACTTCGCAACACCCCGCCTTGCCCGCGCCCTGGAATTGCTTTCCGTTCCCCGCGCCACGTGGTGACCGGGGCCCTGGCGCTCGGCTCGTCTCGTCAGCAATCGAGCGTGCGATCGCGCTCCCAGGTCGTCATGTGGCGGGTGAAATCATTCCACTCCGCCGTCTTGAGCTTGACATAGGCATCCATCAGCTCGCCGCCGAGCCGGGCGCGGATCGCGCCATTGCCCGACAGTTCGCGAATGGCATCCAGCAGGTTGAGCGGCAGCTTCTTGGCGCCCTCCACCTTGTGGCCCTCGGTGTACATGTTGATGTCGAGGCGCTTGCCGGGATCGCGCGCATTCTCGATCCCGTCCATGCCGGCGGCCATCAGCGCGGCGGGCATCAGGTAGGGGTTGGCCGCCCCGTCGGGCAGACGGAACTCGATGCGCCCGGCATCGGGGATGCGCACCATGTGGGTACGGTTGTTGCCGCCGTAGGTGACGGTGTTCGGCGACCAGGTGGCACCCGAGGTCGTTGCCGGCGCGTTGATGCGCTTGTAGGAATTGACCGTCGGGTTGGTGATGGCGCACATCGCCGTCGCGTTCGCGACCAGCCCGCCGAGGAAATTGTAGCCGAGCTTGGAGACGCCGAGTTCGCCGGCGGAATCGGAAAAGAGGTTGGTCTTTCCATCCGCCGACCAGACGCTGACATGCGCATGGCAGCCGTTGCCGGTGAGATTGGAAAAGGGCTTCGGCATGAACGTCGCCCTGAGCCCGTGCTTTTCCGCGATCGTCTTCGTCATGTACTTGAAGAAGGCGTGTCGATCGGCGGTCACGAGCGCATCGGCGAAATCCCAGTTCATCTCGAACTGGCCGTTCGCATCCTCGTGGTCGTTCTGATAGGGCCCCCATCCCAGCTCGAGCATGGCATCGCAGATTTCCGTGATGACATCGTAGCGGCGCATGAGGGCGGCGACGTCGTAGCAGGGCTTGGTCTGCGTGTCCGCGCCGTCGGCAAGGGCGTTGCCGTCCGACGAGATGAGGAAATATTCGCACTCGACGCCGTGCTTGAGGCGGTAACCCTTCGCCTCCGCCTCGCGCAGGACGCGCTTCAGCGTGTTACGCGGCCCGTGCTCCACTTCCTTGCCATCCATGTGGAGGTCGGCGGCGAGCCAGCCGACGTTTTTCTTCCATGGCAGCTGAATGAGGCTTGCGGGATCCGGCACCGCGAACATGTCGGAGTTGGCCGGCGTCATGTCGAGCCAGGTCGCAAAGCCGGCAAAGCCCGCCCCGTCCCGCTGCATACCCTTGATGGCCGAGGCCGGCACGAGCTTGGCCCGCATCACGCCGAACAGGTCGACGAAGGAGATGAGGAAGTATTCTATGCCCTTCTCGCGGGCCGCCTGCGCCAAGTCCACCGTCATCCTCGACCTCCCTGTTTTTCGCCCCGTGGGCTATTTTCCCGGTATCCAGCGCGTGCCGGCGAGCGGAACCTCGGCCATCGCCGCCGCCTCGACGGTGAGCGCCGCGAGATCCTCCGGCTCGAGGTTGTGCACGTGGCTCTTGCCGCAGGCACGCGCGATCGTCTGCGCCTCGAGTGTCAGCACCTTCAGATAGTTCGCAACGCGCCGCCCGGCCATCACCGGATCGAGCCGCGCTTCGAGTTCGGGGTTCTGCGTTGCCACCCCGACCGGGCATCGCCCGGTGTGGCAGTGCGCGCACTTGCCAGGCTCGGTCCCGAGCGCCTCGTAGTCCTCGAGGTAGAGCGGGCGATTGCAGTTGAGCGCGATCATGGCGGCCGAGCCGATCGAGACGGCGTCCGCGCCGAGCGCCAGTGCCTTGGCGACGTCGGCGCCCGAGCGGATGCCGCCCGAGACGATGAGCTGCACCGTGCGGTGCATGTCGAGCTCCTGGAGCGCGCGCACCGCCTCGCGCACCGCCGGCAGCGTCGGAATGCCGACATGCTCGATGAAGACGTCCTGCGTCGCCGCCGTGCCGCCTTGCATGCCGTCGACAACCACGACGTCGGCGCCGGCCTTGACCGCGAGCGCCGTGTCGTAATAGGGCCGCGCCGCGCCGACCTTGACGTAGATCGGCTTTTCCCAGTCCGTGATCTCGCGCAACTCCTGGATTTTGATCTCGAGGTCGTCCGGTCCCGTCCAGTCGGGATGCCGGCAGGCCGAGCGCTGGTCGATGCCGACCGGCAGTGTGCGCATGCCGGCGACACGCTCGGTGATCTTCTGGCCGAGCAGCATGCCCCCGCCACCGGGTTTGGCCCCCTGGCCGACGACCACCTCGATGGCGTCGGCGCGCCGAAGGTCGTCCGGGTTCATGCCGTACCGCGATGGCAGCACCTGGTAGACGAGGAGCTTGGAATGCGAACGCTCCTCGTTCGTCATGCCACCGTCGCCGGTCGTCGTCGAGGTGCCGGCCGCCGTCGCTCCGCGCCCGAGCGCCTCCTTGGCGTTCGCCCCGAGCGCTCCGAAGCTCATGCCGGCGATGGTGACGGGGATTTTGAGTTCGATCGGCTTCTTCGCGTACCGCGCACCGAGCACGACATTCGTTCCGCACGCTTCCCGGTAGCCCTCGAGCGGATAGCGCGAGACCGAGGCGCCGAGGAAAACGAGGTCGTCGAAGGAGGGGACATGGCGCCGCGCGCCGAGCCCACGGATATCGTAGACACCGGTATCGGCCGCCCGCTGGATCTCCGCGATCACCGCATCCGGAAAGGCGGCGAACCCCTGGCGTCTGCGCCGGTCCTGAGCCATCAGCCGTTCCCCGCGTTGTCGATCTTGAAATTGTACAGACGGCGCGCCGAGCCATAGCGCTTGAATTGCCCCGGATCGGCGGCGAGGCCCGCGCGCGTCAGCAGTTCGGCGAGGGCGGCGAGGTGCGCCGCGTCCATCGGCTTTTCCTCGCAATCGGCGCCGAGGCTCTCGACCTTGCCGCGCACGTAGATTTCCGCCTCGTAGATGGAATCCCCGAGGTCCGCGCCCGCGTCCCCGAGCACGACGAGCCGGCCGGCCTGCGCCATGAAGCCCGACATGTGCCCGACGTCGCCGCCAACGACGATGTCGACCCCCTTCATCGAGATGCCGCAGCGCGCCGAAGCCGAGCCTTCGACGACGACGAGCCCCCCGTGCCCCGAGGCCGCGAGCGACTGGCTCGCATCGCCCCTGACGCGCACGAGGCCGGACATGATGTTCTCCGCGCAGCCCGTGCCGACGTTCCCGTCCACGATCACCGTCGCGTGCTTGTTCATACCGGCGCAATAATACCCCGCATGCCCCGCCACCGTCACTTCGAGCGGCGCATCGAGCCCGCAGGCGAGCGCATGGGCGCCGCCTGGATGGCGCACCAGGAACGCTCCCTCCCCCGCCGCATGGAGCGCCGCGTTGAGTTCACGAACAGTCTGACGCGAGAGGTCGAATTCGGCATTTCGCAGTGTCATGCAACCGACCTCCCGGCCTGCGTCCAGGCATAGATGCGGGCGGGTTTCGGCTCCCAGATTTCCGCGTTCTCGACCCCCGGCAATCGCGCGATGGCGCGGAACTCCGACGACATCGCAACCCATTCGTCGGTCTCGGCGATCACCGCCGGCTTGCAGGCGATGGGATCGCGCACCACGGCGAAACCGTCCCGCGTTCCGATGGCGAAGGTATAAAATCCGTCGAGATCGTCGAGCGCATGGCGGATGGCGCCTTCGAGGCTGTCACCCTCGCGCATGCGCCATGCGAGATAGCCAGCGGCCACCTCCGTGTCGTTCTCGGTCTGGAAACTCTCCCCGCGCTTCCTGAGGTTTTCGCGCAGGCGGTTGTGGTTCGACAGCGAGCCGTTGTGCACGAGGCAGGTGTCCTCGCCCGTCGCATAAGGGTGGGAGCCGGTGATCGTCACGGCCGATTCCGTCGCCATGCGGGTGTGGGCGATGGCGTGGCTGCCCGAGCGCTCGCCGAGCCGGAAGCGATCGATGATGTGGTCGGGTCGCCCGACCCCCTTGTAGAGTTCGATCGAACGCCCGACCGAGAGCACCGTGACGCCCGGCGCCGTCTCGATGATCCGCCGGCGTGCCTTGGCCCCGTCACCGTCGGTGTAGAAGATCGCATGATCGTCGATCACCTGTGTTTCGACCTCGGCACCGAGATGGCGCTCGAGATCGGCGTCGATCGCCTTCCAGTCCGTCCCCCCGTCCATCGAGACGCAGGTGATCTTGGTGCGCTCGCCCGGCGCGTCGTAGACCGCGAACCCTGCCGAATCCGGTCCCCGGTCGACCATCTCGCGAAGCATCAACGCCGTCAGCCGCCCGAGTTCGCCCTCGAGCGCCTTCGACTTGAGGAAGAGGCCGACGATGCCGCACATGGCTGGCTCCCGTTCGTTGCAGATCGGGCGCCAGCCTCGCCGAGGCGCTGGCTGCATGTCAAGAAAATTAGTTCACTCCGAGTGAACTTCTCGCGCATCCCGCCCGCCGCCATGGCAGCCGCATCCCATTCACTCGGCCGGCGTCACGATGACCGAGAGGTAGACCGCCGGCAGCTTCCTGAGTTCGAGCGGCCCGTGCAGCGCCTCGGCATCGAAAAAGAGACTGTCGCCCGGCTTCAGCAGATAGCTTTCCGTGCCGTGACGATAGGTCACCTCGCCCTTCAGCATGTAGATGAACTCGACGCCCTTGTGCTGGAAAATCGGGTAGGCATCGGAGCGCCCGTCGAGCGTGATGAGGAACGGCTCGACCTGGGTTGCGCTTCGCAGACTGTGGCCGAGCAGCTGGTAGAGATGCCCCTTCGAGGAACCACGCCGCTCGATGGCGAGGCCCTGGCCGGCTTTGACATAGGTGGCGTCGCGCTTTTCGTCGAACCGCGCAAAGAACGTCGCGATCGGTACGTTGAGCGCGCTCGCCAGGCCCTGCAGCGTCGAGAGGGACGGCGAGGCTTGGCCGTTCTCGATCTTGGAGAGCATGCCGACGGAAATGCCGGCCGCCTTGGCCAGATCGGCGAGCGTCACGCCCAGTGCCTGGCGCGTCGCACGCACCTCGGCCCCGACCGCCACCTCGAGGGCGTTGTCGCGCTCGCCGCTCACGCGAGGCCCTCTTGGCCGAGAATGCGCGCGGCTGGTCGCGCTCGCACCATGTCAGAACGTCTCCGTCCAGGGCCGGAGCGCGATCTCGCTGGTCCAGGCCGTGCGGGGCTGGCGGATGAGCGCCAGATAGGTCTCGGCGATGGCATCGGGATCGAGCAGGCTGTCGGGGCGATCTCCCGGCGCCTGTCTCGTCGCGCTCGCGATCACACCGTCGATGTTGATCCAGGCAACGTGGATGCCCTTGGGTTGCAGCTCGCGGGCCATCGACTGGGCGAGCCCGCGCTCGGCGAATTTGCCCATCGCAAAGGGAGCGGACTGCGCGAAGCCCTTTTCGCCGGCCGAGGCGCCGGTGAAGAGAATGGTGCCGCGAACACCGCCGACGGGCTCTTGCCCGAGCATCCGCCGCGCCGCCAGCCGGCCCATCAGGAACGCGCCGAAGGCCGTGACCTCGAGCGCCTGTCGCACCGCTTCGGGCTCGAGTTCCGCGATCGACCCGCGCACCCGCATCGAGGGATTGTAGACGGCGACATCGAGCCGGCCGTCGATCGCCGAAAAGAGCGCATCCATATCATCCGGCCGCGCTGCATCGCACGTCTCGCGACGGGCCCCGGTCTCGGCCGCGAGCCCGGCGAGCTTGTCCGTATCGCGCGCCGCGAGCGTCACCCCGTAGCCGGCCCGCGCCAGCAGCCGGGCGAGCGAGGCCGACAATCCGGAACCAGCCCCCACGATGAGCGCACCGCCAGCCCTGCCAACTTCGACCATCACCGGACACTCCCTGCCGGACGAGCAGCCTTTCGCTGCACGCGTTGGTCGGGCTATACCACAACCCACCAGAAAGGCATGAGCCCGATGCACCGGAGGTCGGCCTGCCCTGCAAGACGTCCGCTTGCCATCGACCGATGGACGAGGGCAACCTCGCCCCCGCTATCCCCCTGCCACCAAGGACCGCCAGATGCTGCAAGAGGCCCGCCTGCGCACTGAGGAATTGCAGCGCCGCCTGCGTGACGAGGGCATCGAGGTCGCTCTCATCACCGACCAGAGTTCGATCGCCTACTATGCCGGCTTCTGGGGATACCTCTCCGTCGAGTTCGGCCGCCCGACATTCCTCGTCGTTCGCCCCGATACCGCCCCGACCGTCGTCACGCCGCTCATGGAAAGCGAGATGGTGGGCGCGATGACCTGGGTGGACGATATCCGCCCCTGGACGGATGCCGGCAGCGACCGCTGGGAGAATGTGCTCTCCGCCCTGCTCGGGCCGCGCCTTGCCGCCATCGGCATCGAGCGACCGCACCTACCCGCCATCGTGCGCAACTGGCTGGACGATCAACTCCCCGCCACCCGGCTTCGCGACGTCTCGGGGCTCATCGGCACGATGCGGATGATCAAGTCGCCGTCCGAGATCGAGGTGATGCGTCAGGCCGGCCGCATCGCCGGCGCCATGATGGCCGCCGCCGAGGGCGCGCTGGCCGAGGGCGCCCCGGAGTACGAGGCCGCCCTCGCCGTCATGAACGCCGGAACCCGCGCCGCCGCCGGCTTCCTCACCGCCCGTGGCTGGGAGGCATTCGTCTCTCCCGTGATCCACAACTTGCAGATCATGCAGTCCGGCCGCGACACCTCGATGGTTCACCGCCGCGCCAGCGTGAAACGGCTCGAGCGCGGCGACCCAGTCTATTTCTGTTTCTGTAACATGGCCGAGTTCAAGCAATACAAACTCGGGTTCGACCGCATGTTCTTCGTCGGTGAGGTGAGCGACGAGGCGGGCCGCGTGCAGGAGGCCGCCATCGCCGCCCAGCAGGCGGCCATCGCCGCGATCCGGCCGGGCGTACGCGCTGAAGAAATCGCCGAGGCGGCCAACGAGGTCTACCGCGCGCGCGGCTACGAAACCGGTTACCGCACAGGCCGCTCGATCGGCATGGCCCATCTCGAGGCGCCGGAGCTCAAGGCCGGCGACCGCACCATCCTGCGGCCCGGCATGACCTTCGCCGTCGACGGCGGCATCAGCGTCGATGGCCGACTCGGCGGGCGCATCGGCGATTCCATCGTCGTGACGGAGACCGGCGCCGACTACCTCACCGACTATCCTCGCAAGCTCATCGTCGTGGGGAGCTGAAGCAGCGTGCGCGCGGCCATTTTGCAATGCGATGCCACCGGTCTCGCAACGTCCGAACGACTCTCCCTCCTCGAGACATCCGTAAGGCAGGCCGAGAGCGACCTCGTGGTCTGTCCAGAATTGTATATGTCGGGCTACGCGGTGGGGGACGACATCGCCCGCCGCGCCGAGCCTGCCGACGGGCCCTTCGCCAAGGCCGTCGCTGCGATCGCACGCCGTACCTCGACGGCGATCCTCTATGGCTATCCCGAGCGCTGCGGCGACATCATCTACAATTCCGCCTTGCTCGTTTCTGGCGAAGGGCGCCCGCTCGCGAACCACCGAAAGCTCGCCATTCCACCTGGCTTCGAACGGCGCTGGTTCGCGACCGGCGAGAGCCCCACCCTGGTGGAACTCGGCGGCCTGCGGCTCGGCATCCTCGTGTGCTACGATGCCGAATTCCCCGAACCCGCGCGCACCCTCGCCCTTGCCGGCGCCGATGCCATCCTCGTGCCGACCGCCCTTTCGGCGCAATGGGACATCGTCGCCCGAAAGGTGATACCGACGCGCGCCTTCGAAAACGGCGTCTACATCGTCTACGCCAACCACGCCGGACGGGAGGGCGAGATCAACTACCTCGGCGCGAGCTGCATCGTCGCCCCGGACGGCGCCGACCTCGCCCGCGCAGGTCGATCGGGCGAGATCATCCGTGCCACACTCTCGCGCGAAACCGTCGCCACAGCACAAACCCGGCTGCCCTATCTCGCGGACCGGGCCAAGGTGCTGCACGCGATCGACTGATCGGGTCGTTGCCGGCGCGTTACCCGCGTTGGGGGTCCCCGCTCACCAACTTGACACGAGTTTGCCCTCGCGCCTAAGCACGCCCCATGAGTTCACGAGAGATGGCCCTGGATGTGACTCTGCGCGGCACCCGGAACTACGTTCAGGGCTCGCAGATCCTCGGGCGCACCGCCGCCTGGCTGGCCAGCCGGCCGGATGGCCACCACCTGACGCTGACCACCGCCAAGTTCACCCGCATCACCGATCGCCTCGTCGCCGCGCGGCTGCTGGACGTAGGCGCCGAACCTGGCGCACCGGAGCCGGACCAGATCGGCGAGGCGCGTTTTGCCGCCGAGCCTCAGGAGCCGGCGCGCATCGTCCAATTCCTCGAGGGCACCACCACCGCCCCCCGCATCGCCGACGAGCCCTCACGCCTGTTGCGTTTCGAGGAGACCGCCCGCCTTTCCGGATCGGCCGACTACCGCATCACGAACGCGATGCAATCCTATCTCGCGGCAACCATCGAATTCGTGAAATGGCTGCACGCTCGCGCCGCCGCCGACGTCACGGACATCTGGTTCACCTCGCTCGCATCCGCGCGGCTCGCCGTCGCACCGGACTATGCCGCAACCGCGACGATGACGGTAACCCTGGAATTCGAGCGCCCCCATGCCGGCCGGCTGCTGACGCTCTGCCGCGTCGAATCCTCGGACCGCGCGCTCTCTCCGTTCAACATCGGTTTTTCCTGCAAGGTGGCCGAGGGAGCCTCGCGCTCATGAAGATCCGCGCCATTGCTTCAGCCGTGCCGGAGCACCGCTACAGCGCCGAAGAGATCGGCGAATGGGTGGGCGAGGGCGCGGCCTTCATCCGCGACAAGGTGGGGGTCGCCGAGCGCGCTTTCCTCGGCCCCGACGAGACCGGTGTCGGCCTCGCGCGCGCCGCCGTCGAGCGGCTGCTCGCGGCAACCGGCGTCGGGCTCGGCGAGGTCGACCTCCTCGTCTTCGTCACCCAGACGCCCGACCACGGCATCCCGCAGAATTCTTCGCTGCTGCTCGCCGCCCTCGACGCGCCCAAGTCCATCGCTTCGTTCGACATTTCCCTCGGCTGCTCGGGCTATCCCTATGCCCTCGTCACGGCCAAGGGGTTCCTTGCCGCGCAAGGGGCCGAGCGAGCGATCGTCGTCACGTGCGATCCCTATTCGCGCATCATGAACCGGACCGACAAATCGACGGTCGCGGTCTTCGGTGACGCGGCGACCGCGACGCTGCTCGATTCGAGCGGCACGGGCGAGATCGGCCGCGGCGACTTCGGCACGGACGGTACCGAGGCGAACAATCTGATCGTGCGACGCGGGCGCGGCGCGAGCCCGTTCGCCTCGATCCACCACCCCTTCCCGACCTTGGACGCCGACGCGGCGGCGCAATACTACCTGACGATGAACGGACGCGGAGTCTTCAACTTCGTCATGAGCGAGGTGCCGGGAAGCCTCGCGCGCGCCCTCGAACTCAGCCGACTTACGATGGACGAGATCGACCTCTTCGCCATCCATCAGGGCAGCCTATACATGCTCGAGCAGCTCGCCCGCTCAGTGGGCATCCCGCGCGAGAAGCTGCTGGTGAACCTCGGGCGCTACGGCAACACGGTCTCGTCGTCGATTCCTCTTTTGCTCGAGGACGCCATGGCCATGCCCGGCGGCCTCGCTGGAAAGCGCGTGTTGATCTCGGGGTTCGGCGTCGGACTTTCCTGGGGGAGCTTGGTCCTCTCGCATTGACTCGCCCCAACCGGTATGAAACCAAGGCCGAGCGGTTGAACGCACAACCTCAGCCTACGAACGGGAGAGGCCAGTGACCAGAGACGAGGCCATCGGGCACATCCGTGCGGCACTCAAAGAGGTTCTGTCGAAGGACCTCGGGCAATTGTCGGAGGCAACGCACCTCCTTCAGGACAACGTCCTCGACAGCCTCGATACGATGAATTTCCTCTTCAAGCTCGAAAAGCGCATCGGCAAGAAGCTCGATGTGATCGACGAGAGTTTCACGGACTTTCGGATCGGCGTCATCGCCGATCTCATCCTGAGCGAGGCCGCCTGACCATCGCGCTGCGAGCCGCGCGGGCGAATGGCGCGAGCATGCGGATCGGGTCGCCCGCAAGTTTCGCCCGCCCGGGCACGATCGCGCAACGGGAGGGCTGCGTGGTAGCCGCGGACGTCGTCGCAGTCCGGTCGCACGCCACAACCGGGACGCCAGCATGAGCGTGAGATCGATCGACAGGTTGTCCTCCCTCGCCAGCAAGGCTGCCGCGGGCGCGAGATTGGGAGCGGACAAATCGCTCCGCGCGGCGCGTGGCATCGCCGGTACGGCCGCGAGACAGACGCGCGATCGACTTGCCGCGACGTCGCGACCGACCTGGAACGTAACAGGGCGCGAACTCGGCTGGTCGTTCCTCACCGCCGCGGCCCTCTGGATGATCGTCTTCTTCTATCTCGCCAACAACCAGGGACTGCAGGTCTTCCGCTACGTCGGGTTCTGAGGCCACGGGCGACGGGCCGGCCCACCGCTCGCGCCACGGCCTCGTTTGGGGCACTCGCGCGCGCACGCCCCGAAGCCGCCCGCCCCCACATGCCGCAGGCACTCGATCGATGCGATTCATCTTCTATACGGCGCTCTTTTTCGCTCTCCAGGGCGTTGGCCTCGTCGCCTTCCAGGATCAAATCCTCGGTGCCTTCGGGCGCAACTGGCCGGCCTCCTGGCAGTCAGGTGTGCAGCGTGATGCCCTGCTCGGCGCCCAGCGCATCGCCGAGGCCAATCGCGAAGGCAAGCCCAAGACGTTCATCGTCGGCCCGTCCAGCGCGCCGCCCTTCTTCGAGGCTGCCAAGACCCTGCCCCCTGAAATCAGCGAGCACGTCGTCTCGCTCTATTCGGGCTCGCAGGTGCTGCACGACGCGATCCGCCTCATGGAGGCGATGGAAGTGCCTGGCTCGACCGTGGTCGTCATCGTCACGCCCCACAAGTTCGCCAACATGTGGTACGATCGTTCGATGGTCGAAACCCATTACATCAATGGGATGGCCGGAAAATACATGCTCCCGAGCCCGACCTTCGACCGGCTCTGGGAGGAATTCCGGGCCGGCAACGATGTCAACTCGATGGTCTGGACGCAGAAGCACTGGCGGCTCTTCCAGCCCCTGATGCCCTACGCCTATTACCTCAACGACATGGTCGACCAGAACGTCAGGCGCCCGATCCGCCGGCTGAAGCAGTCCCTCAAACCCCGCCCGCCCAGAAAGCCCGCCGGCACCGCCTCGTTGCTCTTCGATACGGCCTGGGCCGCCGATGCGCCGGCCACCGCAATGCCCGCCTCGATCGCTCCGATCGCCTCACAGCACCCCACCTTCGGCGGCAATGCCAGCGCTGGAGAACGTGGTCCCACCGCCGCGACGCGCATGGCCCAGGCCACGGCCCGCAACGAACCGATGGCGAGCGAATACGGCGGCCACATCTCGGTGCGCAAGCTCAAGGAATTCCGCGACTGGCGCGATTTCTCCAAGACGCAGTTCGAGCAGTCGGTGCGCGAGAGCTTCGCCGTCCTCGAAATCCTCGTCGAGATCGCCAACGCACGTGGCCTCAGACTGGTGCTCGCCGAAGCCCCCTTCCCCGACGTCGAGGAGGCCGAGCTGCTGCCGCTGATGCCGGAATACGGCCCGCTGTTCGAGGCGTTCGCCGCCCGCCATCCGCAGGTCCGCGTGGTGCGCTTCGATCCGGCGGTTCTCGAGAACGATCAGAAGTATTTTTCCGACTACGTCCACCTCAACAAGGATGGAAAAGAATTCTACAGGAGCTATCTCCGCTCTCCCTTTCGCAATCCGGAATGCCGCGACCAATTCGAAGTGATCCATCTCCCGCCGGCGGGCGCGGGCGCGCCGCCCGCGATCGACTGGAACGGTGCGGACATCGTCCACGTCCACGAGGGTGATTTCATCCGCCGCGACCTCATCGGCAAGGGCGCCCGCGTCGCGTTCGCGGACCGGGCGGCGGTCGGGCGCGCGATTTCTCTATCCGGCCTCGGCGTCGAGGTTCGCCCCTTCGTCGACACCTTGCGCACAGACCCCGAGCCAGCCCCCCTCACCTGGGACGAAGCACGCAAGGCCTACGATCTCGAGATCGCCGGCGCCTCGCACATGTCGCTGTCGTTCAACACCGAGGCGAACGTCAATTTCTATCTCCGCGCTCAGTGGTGGACGACCGGCCCGACGGGAGAGACATATTCGAACCGCCGCCAGTATTCCCATTTCGCCACGCCCTTCGGCTGGGCGTTCCAGAAGCCGGACCTCGCGAGCATTGCGGCGGCGACGTGCGTCAAGCACCCCTATATCGCGCCGGGTCACGCCTGGACACGCTCGCAGAATTGGTCCCTGCCCTTCGATGTCGACAGGATGGAACTCGCCGCCCGCGAGTTCCCGCGTGACTTCGAGGTGCGCCTCGTGCGCGAGGCCCGCCGGTACCTCAGCATGCCGGATCTCGGCGAGACCACCGGTGGCGACGCGCTTCTACTGGCGATGCCGGCCATCGACAGTGGCGCCGTGAAGGACAAGATCGCCAACTACGGCGTCGAACTGACGATTTCAGAAGTCGTGGCGGTCCGCTTTGCGGACGGCAGTCACACGCCGCGCGAGCTGGCGCCTGGAAAGCGGCGGCGGATCGGCGTACAGGCCCCGCAGTCGCTCGCCCTTCGCCGCACCGACGGCAGCGAGCGCGTCCTCTTCCTCGACGGCATCGACCTCGTCGACATTGCCCTCGACGGCGAGAATAAAGAGGCCCGGCTGTCGGCCTATCTCTACCACGCCGACGAGCATGCGATCTCCGGCTACGACCTCACCCCGGCCCGTGTGAAGGTCGAGGGTGAACTCATGCATTTCGAGCGCACCTACCGAAATCTCGCCATCACGGATTTCGTTCCGGCAGGCGAGATCGGCATTCGAGCGGCTGAGTCGTCCGAGAGCGAAACGAGCCTCGCGTTCCGCGTCTGGCAACCGAACGCGAACCTGTCGACCTTCATCTTCGTCGAGCACGCCGATTACCAGGACACCGCCAGCGATCACCTCCTCATGTATGGCAACCCCGACCGCAAGGTGGTCGAGGGAGAAGGCGTTCTCGGCAATCGCATCCCCTATACCAAGACCGTCTTCACCGGCGGCAGCCCGCTGACGTTCCGCACCGCCATGGTGCAGGACACGCCGATCGAATTGACCCAACCGACCATAACGACCGATCCGATCTTTTCGGCCGACCTTCAAGCCTACCACGACAGTGGTCTGGTCGAAATCGCCGCGCATCAGGCGGGCACAACACCCTATGCGAACGAGCATCTCGCGACGAACCGCTCGCTTGCCGTTCTGCGCGAGCGGTTCGGCAATCGCGTCTGGACCGATCACGGCGGCATCCCTTCGAACATTTCTTTCAACGGCTGGGATCGGCGACAGACACAGTACTTCGTCATCGATGCGTTCCGCGAGGCAGGCATCGACTATGCCTGGCCGGTGGGCGATCGGCTCCCCGTCTGTCGATCCGAGGCAACGAAAAAACCTCCGCAAGAGCTCTGCAGCATCAGTCAGCTCCCTCAGAACGAAGCTTCCTCCGTGCTCTACAGCGTACCGATGTTGATGGATGGCGAGCGCCTGGACATGCGCCCCAAGTTCTTCCGCAACATCGCCATGGTACTCCCCGACGCCACGATCCGCGATCCGCTGGTCGAGCCGCTGCTCTCGCGCTTGGTCGACGAGCGTGGTGCAACGCTCCTCCATTTTTATCCCGGGCGTCTCGCCATCGAATACGACATCGTCGATGGCAAGCGCGTGGCGCGCCTGCGGCCATACTGGAACGAGGGCCTTGCGCGGCTCGCGCGCTATCGCGACGCCGGGCTCGTGCATGTCGCCAAGGTCTCCGACTGGCTCGACTACGTGGATGGCATGCGCGCCGTGCGCATCCTCGAGAGCAGCGCCGAGGGCTTGACGGTCGACAACCCGGGCAAGCCGATCGCCGGTGCCTCGTTCGCGGTGATGAATATCGTCGGGGACGATCCGGGCGCCTGCGAGGTGCGGTATTTCGCCGCCGACATCGCGACCGGCAGGACCGTCATCGGTGCGGACAAGATCGCACGCAAGCTCGCCTGCGGAACCTCTCCGACCTTGTAGGAAGACGCGCGCGAACGCTGCGCCAGCGCGATTGGGGGATCGATGTTCGACTTTCCGGGGGTGACGGACCTCGCCCGCA
Organism: Hyphomicrobiales bacterium; assembly: GCA_016125495.1. Lineage (NCBI taxonomy): Bacteria > Pseudomonadati > Pseudomonadota > Alphaproteobacteria > Hyphomicrobiales > Hyphomicrobiales bacterium. The sequence continues at coordinate 44,112 of WGLQ01000009.1, forward strand.
GGATGACCGAGGACTTCGGCGTCGTCCCCTACATGGTCGCGCTCTTTGCCGTCCTCGCGGCGATCGAGCTGTTCCGCCGCGCACCGCTGGCGGTTGCTGCAAAGCAGCTCATCCTCATCGCCGCGTCAGCGGGCCTCATCGGCTACCTCGACTGGCGCTCGCTCCTCATCATGACCATCCTGGCGACGGCCACTTATATCGCCAGCCGGCTCGATCTCGAATTCCGCAAGTACATCATCACCGTCACCGCCATCGGCATCCTCGGCCTCATCCTCGTCAAGAACGTGCTCGCCTCCTGGCAGCCGCAGCCGATCGTTCTGATGGGCCTCTCCTACTACGTGTTCCGCCTCCTGTCGGTGGTCATCGAGATCGGGCGCAAGAACCCGGACTACCTTCACCTCAAGGCGCTGCCGTTCTTCTCCTACGTCTATTTCTTCCCGATCTTCTTTGCCGGCCCCGTCCAGAAATATGCCGATTTCCGTCCCGTCGAGGTGCCGGACGGGCTCGCCATGCGCACCTACGGGCTGATGGCGTTGATCATCCTCATCAAGCTCTCGCTGGTCGACTACCTGCTGCTCCAGGCGGTGATCGCGCCGATGCGCACCGACCTCGTGCCGGTCGTCCTGCAGTGGCCCGCGCCCGAGCGGATCGGTTTTTTCTTCACGCACGGCGTCGTCAGCTTCGCCTACCACTACCTCGATTTCATGATCTACACCGAGATCGCCAAGGGCGTCGGCCGCCTGCTCGGCTATCACGTCGTCGACAACTTCAACTATCCCTACCTCGCCACCAGCATCGCCGACTTCTGGCGCCGCTGGCACATGTCGCTGACCGGCTTCACGCGCGACTATGTCTTCATGCCGGTCATGGTACGCTCTCGCCGCGTTTGGCTCGCCATGATGCTGACCATGCTGGTCATCGGCCTCTGGCACACCAGCAACCTCAACTGGCTGGCCTGGGCGCTCCTGCACGGCGGCGCGCTGGTCGCCTACGACCACTTCCGCCGCTCGCGCGTCCACGGGGCGATGACGGCGAGCGCCTGGAGGCAACGGGTGACGCGGGTCCTCGGCTGGGCGACGGTCATCCTCTTCGTCGGCGGCGTCAACAACCTCATCACCTTCGCCCCGAAGTACGACGTTGCCTGGACCTTCCTTCGCCAGGCGTTGTTCGGCATCGAGTGAACCGGCGGCGGACCGCGTTCGCCCTGCCCCCCTTTCGCGAGCGCCCCGGGACGGCTATCGAGGCGCATGCTCTCCTATCAGCACGCCTATCACGCGGGCGCACCCGCCGACGTCCACAAGCACCTCGTGCTGCTGCTGGTTCTCGCGCGCCTGACCGTCAAGGCCCGTCCCATCACCTACATGGAAACGCACGCCGGCCGGGGCCTCTACGACCTCGCCTCGCCCGAGGCGAGAAAGACGGGGGAGGCGAATGCTGGTATCGCCCGGCTGCGCCGTGAGCGACCGCCGTTCGCTGCCCCCCTCCTCGCCATGGCCGGCAACGGGGAAAGCTATCCGGGCTCTCCGCTCATCGCGGCCCGCAGCCTGAGACCGGACGATCGCCTCCATCTCATGGAACTCCATCCCCGCGAACATGCCGCCCTTGCCGCCCTGATGCGCGGTGATGCGCGGGTCGCCGTCCACCGACGCGATGGCTACGAGGGCGTCCTCGCCATCAGCCCGCCCCGTCCCAATCGCGGGCTCGTCCTCATCGATCCGAGCTACGAGATCAAGAGCGAGTATGCGAACCTGCCCGCCTTCCTTGCCCGCCTCGCCCGGCGCTGGCTCGAGGCCGTTCTGGTGGTCTGGTACCCGATGCTGGCTGCGGGTCTGCACGAGCCGATGACCGCGGCGATCGTAAGCGATGCTCTCGATCGGACCGGCACGGCGCCATGGCAGCATGAATTGAGGCTCGCCCCGCCCAGGGATGGGCACAGAGGACTGCTCGGCTCCGGCATGCTGGTGATTTCGCCACCCTGGGGCTTTGCCGAGTCCACCGCACCAGTAATGCACGAACTCGCCGATTTTTTTTCGACTTCGGCGGCCTGATTCCTGCGGCGGCACGGCGCTTTACGACCGCTTAACCGCCTTCGACAACTGCCGTCGATTTCCCGTCCCGGAGCAACCTATCGTTTCCATTACGGGGACGGACACGAACAAGGAAAGCAATTGAGATGGTTGCTGTCGCCTCGAACGCCGTATTCACCCCTGCCAGCTCCCACCTTCTGACGAAGGTCCCTGGAGCCGCCGCCGCCAACCCGAGGCCGGCCGGCAGCGAACCCCAAAGGGCCTACGTCGTCTGGCACGATTGGTCGGCGGGACGCGCCGAGGAGCGCCGCATCGGCGGCCTGCCGCGTCTTTCGCGTACCGTCGGGCTTCAGCGCTGCTTTTGAGCGTCGCTGCTCGTTTCGGGGGCGTGACCCCGACTCAGCCCTTGCGACAAGGCCGCGCCTCGACCCGGCACTTCCAGGCGCCGGAAAAGACGGTGCACTCCGCCCGCTGGCTGGCCGCGATGCGGAAGTTGCCCCACTGATCGCCATATTCGGCCGCCGTGAACGACTGCCAGGATTGGACCGCCTGGACGAGTGCGATCTTCTTGTCCGGCGTGACGCCGCTGGAGCCATCGTGGAAGTGGCCGGTCATGCAAATCCGGCCCTTGCCCTCGGGAGACTGGTCGTGGAGCCAGTCGAGAGCCATTGCGGACGAACCACCGAGCATGAGAAAACCGCCGAGGATGGCGGGCAGAACGCAACGCGTGAACATTACCAGCACCCAGATACTGCACTATGGATGCTGCGGATGCTCCATCATCAGGGTTGATCGACGGTAAACGCGCGCCCCTCCCCGGCACGCGGGAGCCGGCATCCCCCCGGAACCACGCCAGCCCCGTCTATGCCCCGACCGCAGTTCAGCGATCGACCTCACCGAACACGATGTCGAGCGAACCGAGGATGGCCGAAACGTCGGCGAGCAGGTGACCGCGATTGAGGAAGTCCATCGCCTGGAGGTGAGCGAAGCCCGGCGCGCGGATCTTGCAGCGGTAGGGCTTGTTCGAGCCGTCGGAGACGAGGTAGACGCCGAACTCTCCCTTCGGCGCCTCGACCGCTGCATAAACTTCCCCGGCCGGCACGCGGTAGCCCTCGGTATAGAGCTTGAAGTGGTGGATGAGCGCCTCCATCGAGGTTTTCATCTCCGCGCGCTTTGGCGGCACGACCTTCTGGTCGGTAGCGACATGCGGCCCCCGCCCCTTGTCGGAAAGCAAAAGGTCGCAGCACTGCTCCATGATCCGGACGCTTTCACGCATCTCCACCATGCGGATAAGATAGCGATCGTAGCAGTCGCCGTTCTTGCCGATCGGAATGTCGAAATCGAGATCGGCGTAGCACTCGTAGGGCTGCGACTTGCGCAGGTCCCAGGCCGCCCCCGAGCCACGCACCATGACGCCGGAAAATCCCCACTTGAGGCAATCCTCGAGGGAAACGACGCCGATGTCGACGTTGCGCTGCTTGAAGATGCGGTTGTCGGTGAGCAACCCTTCGATGTCATCGAGCACCTTGGGATGGTGCTCGCAGAACTTGGCGATATCCTCGACGAGCGCGTCCGGCAGGTCCTGGTGCACGCCGCCGGCACGGAAATAGGCAGCATGCATGCGGCTGCCCGAGGCGCGCTCGTAAAAGACCATGAGCTTTTCGCGCTCGTCGAACCCCCAGACCGGGGGCGTCAGGGCACCGACGTCCATGGCCTGCGTCGTCACGTTGAGAATATGCGAGAGGAGGCGGCCGATCTCGCAGAAGAGCACGCGGATGAGCTGGCCGCGATAGGGCACCTCGATCCCCGCGAGACGCTCGATCGCGAGGCAGAATGCATGTTCCTGATTCATCGGCGCGACGTAGTCGAGGCGATCGAAGTAGGGGATCGCCTGCAGATACGTCTTGGCCTCGATCAGCTTTTCCGTCCCTCGATGGAGGAGACCGATGTGTGGGTCGACACGCTCGACCACTTCACCGTCGAGTTCCAGCACGAGCCGGAGAACACCGTGGGCCGCAGGGTGCTGCGGACCGAAATTGATGTTGAAGTTGCGGATTTCGGTCTCTGGCATAGCTCTCACTCTTTCCCGACGGAGCCGGACACCATGGCGACGAAATCGGCCTCGGTCAGCTTCCTGGTCTCGTTCGCGAAGGCATAGGCGTCCGGCTTGCGGTCGATGAAAATCTCCATCGTGAATGCGAGCCCGGACACATCGTCGATCGCACCGTAGCTGACACCGTAGTAGTCGAATGCCGGCGCCACGGAAAAAAGGTGGCTGCCGCACGTGCGGCAGAAGTGGCGCTCGGCCCACTCGGACGACTTGTAGGTGGCGACGTTGTCCGCTCCTTCGACAGCGGGCGCGGCGAGAGCACGCACCGTGAGCGCCGGCCCCCCGCCCCAGCGCCGGCACATGCCGCAGTGGCAGGCATCGAAGTGCGGCTCGGCCGGCGCGAACGTGAACCGCACCGCGCCGCAGAGGCATTTGCCGGTCAGTTCCTTCGCGATCGCATCGCTCATGATCCGCTCCTTGCAAGGGGCGCAACGCCCGCTGCCGCGGCCTTCTGATCGACCTTGGCGCGGAACCGCTCCCACGGCACCACCATGCGCTGGTGCGTGCCCTCGCCGATCGCATCGAGACCGTCGTGCGCCGCAACCCGGAACGTCAGCCGCCGGCCCTCGACGGCCGTGCAGGTCGCGGTCACCGTCACGGTCTGGCCCGGCAATGTGGCCGCCGCATGGGAGACATCGACATGGATGCCGAGCGAGCCTTCACCCTCGTCGAGATGCGGCGCGATCGCCCTGACGGCCGCCCACTCCATGAGGCCGACATGGAACCCGGTCGCAAAGACGCCCGGCATCGTCTGGAATTCCGGCGCCTCGGGATAGAGGTGCGGCACCGTCTTGTTCGCTGGCACGACGAACGTCATCGTATGGCTGATGCCGGGCTTCAAGCTCTCCTTCATCGCCTCGACCCCACCGTTCGCTCAGCCGGCTGCCTTCTCGTCGCCCGGCAGCACATAGTCCGGCCCTTCCCAGGGACTGACGTAGTCGAACGAGCGGAACTCCTGCACGAGCTTGACCGGCTCGTAGACCACCTTCTTGAGTTCGTCGTCGTAGCGCACCTCGACGTAGCCCGTGAGCGGGAAATCCTTGCGCAGCGGATGTCCGCGAAAGCCGTAGTCGGTGAGGATGCGGCGCAGGTCCGGATGGCCAGAAAAGCGGATACCGTAGAGGTCGAAGGCTTCGCGCTCGAACCAGTTGGCCGCCGGGAAGACCTCGACGAGGCTCGGAACCGGTGTCGTCTCGTCGGTCGTCACCTTGATGCGCACCCGCATGTTCTGGTGCAGGCTGAGGAGGTGATAGACGACCTCGAAGCGCTCCGCCCGGCCCGGGTAGTCGACGCCGCAAATATCGATGAGGCACTCGAAGCGCATCCTGAGATCGTCGCGCAGCAGCTTGCAGACCTCGAGAATGCGCGACCGCGTGACACGCACTGTCAGCTCACCGAACGCCAGCTCCTGGCCGAGGATGTGCGCCCCGAGCTTTGCCTCGAGCGTTGCGCCAAGTTCCAGAAGTGCCTCGCTCATACCCGCTCGTCCCTTCCCTGTCGGCCGGCCGTCGGCGTTCAGCCTGCCTGACCTCAGCGCTCGATCGTGCCGGTGCGCCTGATCTTCTTTTGCAGGAGGAGCACGCCGTAAAGCAGCGCCTCCGCAGTCGGCGGGCACCCGGGCACATAGACATCGACCGGTACGATCCGGTCACAGCCGCGCACCACCGAATAGGAATAGTGATAATAGCCGCCGCCGTTCGCGCACGATCCCATGGAGATGACGTAGCGTGGCTCGGGCATCTGGTCGTAGACCTTGCGCAGGGCCGGCGCCATCTTGTTGGTCAGCGTGCCCGCGACGATCATCACGTCCGACTGGCGCGGGCTCGCCCGGGGCGCGAAACCGAAGCGCTCGATGTCCCAGCGCGGCATCGCGGTCTGCATCATCTCGACCGCGCAGCACGCGAGGCCGAACGTCATCCACATCAGCGAGCCCGTGCGTGCCCAGTTGATGAGATCATCCGTCGTCGTCGTGATGAAGCCCTTGTCGGCGAGCTCATCGGAAATCTGGTTGAAATAGAGGTCGCCCGGCCGCACGCCAGCGCCGCGATCCCCTTCGCCCGCCCGGTCCGCGACCCAGCCGCCGCCACCGCCCTGCCGCTCACCGATCAATCCCATTCGAGCGCTCCCTTGCGCCATTCGTAGGCGAACCCGATCGTCAGCACCGCCAGGAACACCATCATCGACCAGAACCCGAAATCGCCGATGTCCCAGAAGGCGATCGCCCAGGGAAAGAGGAAGGCCACCTCGAGGTCGAAGATGATGAACAGCAGCGCGACGCGATAGAACTGCACGTCGAACTTCATGCGCGCGTCGTCGAATGAGTTGAAGCCGCACTCGTAGGCCGAGAGCTTCTCGCTGTCCGGCTGCTGGTAGGCGATGATGAACGAGGAAGCCATGAGGGCGATGCCAATGGCTCCGGCAACCGCAAAGAAGATCACGACCGCCAGATACTCCTGGAAGTACGATTGCAGCGTTCCGTCCATGTTCTTCCTCGATCTTCCGGCAAGGCGAGGTGCCCCGGCGCGAGCGGCGGCGCCCGAGCGCGCGAGCACGTATTTCTCAGGCTCTATAGCCGCCCTCGCGACGAAAGGCACGCCTACAATCGGCCAACGCGCGTCTATCCCCGGCAGCGCGGCCCCACTTGGGCGCCCGGTACGTCGGCAGAAAGTGCTTCGACCACGACGGCTTCGGATGCCGGGGACGACGTGGGGGCGAGCGCCGGAGTTGACCGCGAGCCGGAACTGGCCGCCGGCCCGCCAGTGATGCTAAGGCAGGTCTCTCGAACCATGACCGAGGCACGGGGTCGGGCCATCGGCGCACGCGAAGGGACGAATTGAGGATGAGCATCCATGACGGGGCGGACGTCGTTTCGGTCGTCGGCGACTACTACGATTCCATGATCGCGAACGACGAGGCGGGCCTGCGCCGGGTGTTTCACCCCAAGGCCCAGATCGCCGGCCATTTCGGCGGCGCCCTCGAGATCGCCGATCTCGACCAGTTCGTCTCCGGCGCGCAGTATGCACGCTCGGGCGACGGCCCCTTCGAATGGCGGCTCGACGGGTTGATACTGCTCGGCGACACGGCCGTCGTCACCGTCACCGGATACTGCTTCGGCGCCTGGATCACCGACCACGTCTCGCTGCTGCGGATAGAAGGGCAATGGCGGATCATCGGCAAGACCTACTACGTCCGACCGGAAGGCTCGTGAGCCCTCGGGGCTGACCGCCAACTCCCCCCAGCCCGGCCGGGCGTCCGCGAACAGCGCCGCTTCGGGCGGCGTCCTGCGGGCCGGCGCCTCACGCCGAACGGTCGGTTCCACCCAGACAATCGCGAGCGCCGCACCGCGCCCCACGCAGGCGGGCCCGGCCAATTCGGACCGAATGCGAGCCGATGGCATCAAGTCGTCGATGCGGTCGGCCGGCCAGCCACGGACGAACCTTGCCAGTGTGTCGGCGTGATCCGAAGTTTCAGGTGTCCGGGGAGGTATTCTGCCTTTCAACTCGCCATGATATCGGTCGAGTCCGGAAAAAACTCGTGCCGCGCGCAAATTCGGACATCAGCCATCACGGATGCATGATCATTGGTAATCCTGCACAGGAACGCACCACCTGGCGCGCGAACACGTAACGGAGCCGAAGGATCGTCTCGGCCGCGCATGTTGGCAATGGCATGCACGGCAAGTGCGCCGGTTCCACCTGCCGATCTGGCGAGAAAACCTTGATCGGATATCCACACCGCATTTGTCTCGTCGTTCGAAACGCTGTGCGTCACCATCACGAGCCATTGCGCATATGAATTCTCGATCCCGAAGTCGGATAACGGATACGCCTTGCTGACGTCTCGGCTCAGCTCTGCGGCGGTCGGTCCGAGTCTTTCATGATCATGGATCGATATACCCAGCTCTTCGTCGGTGATGACAATGTATGGCAGGCCCGTCATGACCACCGAAAAGTTGCGGCCGGACCAGCGGCCTTGTGCGATGTTGCCGTCGGCAACCAGAACCCTCGGGATTTGCGTTCGCCATCGCGCGCGAACAACTTCGTTACGCGAGATCTCCACTTCGATCTGAGCCGATCCCAAGGCGGTATCCATCGAAATCGCCGTCCAACCTTCGACGGGCGGAATCCGCCCCTCGTCCACAGCGACCGTGGCGCCGGCCATCAGTGCCGTACCCGCGAGCGGCGCATATCCGAAGCTCGAAGCCAGGAAGAACCTGCCCGCATACGGTTCGGTCGCAGCCGGGTAAAGCAGGCAGGAATTGACCAGCCAGTTGCCATGCGGTGGCGTGTTCAGGAACCGTCTGAACGGCTCGAATCTCAGTCGCAGGTCTTCGAGTTGTTCGCCGGCGCTTTCGCCCGCGAGCTTGGGCAGCCCACCGTGAACCACGCGCAATATGTCGCCTGCCAGCATCACGTCGGTCGCGACGACGGGGCACCTGCGATCCGAACTCTCCCCGGACTTGCTCAAGCAACAACTCCAATTGCCAGGTCCGATGTGAGGATTGCCCCGCCTCTGCTCACCCGGCAAGTCGGCCTAGACCGGCCGCTCAAAGAAAAACGCCGAGCCCTCGATGCGCGCGAGCGCCTCGAGCATCACGTCCACGCTCGCCGAAATCCGATCCATGGATTGCCTTTGGCTTCTTGCCGAGGCTGGCGGGGCCGAGCGAACGACTGCGACTGCAAAATGACCAAGTCCGGTGCCGTTTGCAGAATTTGCCGGTCACCTGCTGTCGACGAAGCCGGCAAGGGCAGGAGGACGCCCCCCGCCCGGGGCCGGCCCCGCCCCCCCCCCCCCGCATTCGGCAAGGAGCCCGTCACCTTCCGCACCTCGACGATCCCGCCGGTTTCTCTCCGCGGTCGTTCGCGAGAATTCTTGCGGTGAAGCAAGGCATTGTTTTACAATGAAAAATGGTCGGAGCGAGAGGATTTGAACCTCCGACCCCCGGTCCCCCAGACCGGTGCGCTAACCGGGCTGCGCCACGCTCCGACACTCGGGTCTTATGGCCGCAAGCCGCACCACGCGTCAAGCCGGCTGGCCCCCGCGCCCCGAACTGGCCGGGAACGGCTCACGGTTTCGCGCCGGCGCCCGCGCCGACCCCTTGGCAGCGCTATTCTGCCGCCCGGCGCCGACGGCCGCGCGCGTTGATGCGCTCCTTCATGATGTTGCTGGCCCGAAAGACCAGCACCCGGCGCGCCTTGATCGGCTTTTCCTCACCGGTCTTGGGATTGCGCCCGACGCGCTCGCCCTTTTCGCGAATGCCGAACGACCCGAACGAAGAGAGCTTGACCGCCTCGCCCCGCGCGAGACTGTCGCAGATCTCTCCGATCACACGCTCGACGACCTCATGTGCCTCATTCCGTGAGAGCCCTGCCTTCTGCATGACTGCATCCGAAAGGTCAGCACGCGTCAACGTCTTCATGCCCATTGCACCAGCCCGCATCTCTTGACTGGTTGTAGTTAGGACCGAATTCGGTGTATCGTCAACGCCCAAGAGGCGCAACAAACTGAAAACGAACGATCTTTCTCGGCCAAGGTTTCCAGATGGACACGTTTGGCCGGTTCCCTGTCGCTCGCCCGCCCCAACGCCCCGGGCGAAACGGCATCGATTGGCGCTTGCGGACCGCGCTCGCGCGCATCTGGGCCCGCCCCGGATGGCCTGCCCCGCGCCGCCTACCAGCGCGCGAGCACCGAGCCCCACGTGAAGCCGCCGCCCATCGCCTCCATCAGCACGAGATGGCCCTCCTTGAGGCGCCCGTCCTCGATCGCGGCATTGAGCGCCAGCGGAATGGAGGCGGCCGACGTGTTCGCGTGCTTGGAGAGCGTGACGACGACCTTTTCCTCGGGAATGCCGAGCTTCTTGGCGGTACCCTCGAGGATGCGTTTGTTCGCCTGATGCGGCACGAACCAGTCGATCTCGTCCGCTGCGAGCCCCGCATCGACGAGCGCCTCCTCGATGACGCTCGAAATCTTGTTGACCGCATGGCGGAACACCTCGCGCCCGTTCATGCGCAGGTGCCCGACCGTCTGCGTGCTCGAGGGGCCGCCGTCGACGTAGAGCTCCTCACGATAGCGCCCGTCCGCCCGCATCCGGCTGGCAATGATGCCACGCTCGTCGATTCGCCCGTGCTGGGTCTGCGCCTCGAGCACGATCGCCCCGGCGCCATCACCGAAGAGCACGCACGTCGTTCGGTCCTCCCAGTCGAGGATCCGCGAAAACGTCTCCGCTCCGATCACCAGGGCGCGCTTGTAGGGTCCGGTCCTGAGCAGCGCGTCGGTTGTCGCCACCCCGTAGATGAAGCCGGAACAGACCGCCTGGATGTCGAACGCCGCCCCGCCACGGTGCGCGCCCAGCATCGCCTGCACCGCCGTTGCAGTCGCCGGAAAGGTCTGATCCGGCGTCGACGTCGCCACCACGATGAGATCGATCTCGGAAGGGTCGAGCCCCGAGCGCACCAGCGCCTGACGCGCGGCGCCGACCGCCAGATCGCTCGTCAGCTCACCTTCGGCGGCAATATGGCGCTGCTCGATGCCGGTGCGCTCGCGGATCCACTCGTCGCTCGTATCGAGACGCTCCGAGAGCTCTGCATTCGTCACCACCCTTGCAGGAAGGTATGCGCCACAACCCCGGATCACCGAGCGCACGACTGCCATTTTCGAACCTTTCCAACGGTCGGCCGTCAGGCCCCCCGGCCCCCAATGCCCACGGCTCCGCCTGCGGGTGCCCTGGCGAGCCCATCGAGATCCATCTCCAGCCTGGCGACCAGGTCCCCGCGCGCCATTTCGTAGCCGAGATCGACCGCGCTCGCAAAGCCGGTGGCATCGGTGCCCCCGTGCGACTTGACCACGAGCCCCCTGAGTCCGAGGAACACGCCACCGTTCATGCGACGCGTGTCCATCTTCGCCTTGAGTACCTCGAAGGCGTCGCGGGCAAGGAAGGCGCCCATCTGGCTCATCATGGAATGATTGAGCGCGGCCCTGAGGTACGCGGCGATCTGGCGGGCAGTACCCTCGGCCGTCTTGAGGGCGATGTTGCCGCTGAAGCCCTCCGTGACCACGACGTCGGTGACGTCGTGCCCGATGTCGTCCCCTTCGACGAAGCCGACGTACTCGAACGCGACATCGGCGCCACGAAGGTAGGCATGCGCCGCCTTCACCTCTTCGAGCCCCTTGACCTCCTCGGCGCCGATGTTCAGCAGCCCGACGCGAGGGCGCGCGAGGGAAAAGAGGCCGCGCGCCATCGCCGCCCCCATGACGGCGAAGTCGACGAGCTGACGGGACGTGGCACCGACATTGGCGCCGACGTCGAGCACGAGGCACTCGCTGTTCACCGTCGGCCAGATGGCGACGATGGCCGGCCGCTCGACGCCCGCCAGCGGCTTCAGACAGAACTTCGACATCGCCATCAGCGCGCCGGTATTGCCCGCCGAAACCGCCGCCCGCGCCCGCCCGTCGCGCACATCTTCGAGGGCGCGCCACATGCTGGAGTTGCGCCGCCCCTCGCGAAGCGCCTGGCTGGGCTTGGCCCCCATGGCCACTGCGACGTCCGTGTGGACCACCTCGCAAGCCTCGGCGAGCCGCGAATGGCGAGCGAGTTCGTTCCTGATCAGCGCCTCGTCGCCGTGCAGCCGAAAGCGCAGCGACGGGTTGCGCTCGAGCGAGATGGCCGCCCCGGCCACGATCACGCTGGGACCGCGATCACCGCCCATGGCATCCAGCGAGATGGCGAAGCCTTGCGACATGACGATGACCGGGAGCACCTGCTGGAACGGGCGTACCGGCGCCTGGTCGGCGAAAGGCCGAGCGACGGCCCCGGTGGCCCGCGACCATACCGACTTCGCAATTCAGCACAAGCGTGTTGCCGATCCAGGTGGTTCAGGCGCTCGCCTCTCCAGCCCCACCACCATCGGCCGGCGGCCAGCTCGCGCCTTCGGCACGCGGATAGGGATCGAGGGAAACCGCCAGAACTTCATAGGCGAGCCGGCCGAGCACGATCTGACCGTTCAGGATCGGCTCGATGGCGTCCTCGTCCGGGTCGAGCACGATCTCCCGCTCGGACTCGTGGCGGTCCCGCCGACCGTCCCGCGCCCCGCTCCGGCTGTTCTGTGCCGGGGCTGGCTGGCGATTGTCGACGACGGCGCCACGTTCACCGGCATCGGGCACGAACACCGCGGACACCTCCTCCTCGATGTCCTGCGCCACCGGTTCGAGCGACACCACACAAGCCTGTTCGAGCCGCGCATGCAGACGCCCCGTGAGGCGCCACCTGCCGCGCGACAAGGGTGCGAGCCGCCAGTCGAGCGCCAGGTGGTCGAGCGCGAGCAGACCGAGCGCGCGGGCCACCTCGAGCCGCTCCTCCTCGATCGCCTCGATTAGCCCGGTATTGGCACCACGCGAGAGTGCCCCGACCGGAATCCGCCAGGGCATGGCCTCGAGCGGCGATGCCGCAGGTTCCTGTTCGCCCATCGCTCGCATCCTCCACGACCACGTCGCACCGCCATCGCCCTGCGCGTCGCCGGCGTAGCGCCCCGGCGAACGCCACCGCCTCAGTCACCCGCCGCAGCCGGGCGCCCTGCCACGACCTCGCCCGGCTCCGGAAACGTCAGCCGGCCGGCCAGCACGTCGGCCGTCTCGACCGTGGCGAGGTGGCGCAGCGCCGCCACTACATAGGTTGCCATGTCGCCGGCCGCGACCGGTTCCTCACGCCCGCCATAGAGATTGCGCCCGAGCGCCGCACGCAGCGCCTCGCCGCTCGGCTCGCGCACCCCCTCCGCATAGGCCTTGAGACGGCCATATACGGCCTCCGCGGTGCGCCCCATCTTCCGTGCGACACTGAGATCGGCCAATCCCATCTCCCGGTGCTCGTGATCGAGGTTCGAAAAGAAGGTCTCGAGGAGATCTCGGGTCGCGGTTTCCCCCGACGGCCCGAGCACCCGCAACCTCTCGAGGACCAGGAAGAGATGGAGCGTCAACATCTCGAAGCGTCCGGCGATGTCATCGGCAACCGCGAGTTGCATGTAGTGTGCGGGATGCCGCGCCGCCGTCACAATCGCCTCGTATTGCTGCTCGGCGCCGCCGGGGCCGCGAACGCGACGAGCGAACCACTTGAACATGAAGTCTTCTCCGCATTATGGAACCGGGTGTTCGCACGCGGATGCGCGAAGGCAACGTGTGCGTGGAAAACGTCGAGAAGCCAAGTCTTCCATCTCCGCTGCAGGCGCATTTCTGGCTAGGCTGGCGCATGGATTCGGGGGCTTCGGTGGGCAGGCGAGGAACATGATGGCGCGTTCACGAGCGGCCGCCGGGCAGACCCGCACCGGATCGACGGTATCGGTCTTGCCAGTGGGGCTGGGCGGCGCCCCGCGCCGTGCGACCGGGCGCGCGAAGATCGCGAAGGGCGTTCTGGCGGCTGTGTTCGCCGGAGGCCTCCTCGGCGCCTGTGCGGGTGAGACGATCCGCCACGGCCACCACTTCTCGGCCGTCGAAATCCAGCAGATCCAGCCGGGGATGAGTCAGGAGCAGGTCCGTCTCACCTTGGGCACACCGATCACCACGTCCACCATGGACGGCGGTGCCTACTACTACATCTCCACCACCAAGAAGCAGGTCGCCTTCATGGCGCCCGAGGTGGTCGACCGACAGGTGCTGGCGGTCTATTTCGATCCGTTCGGCTCGGTGACACGCGTCGCCCAATATGGCCTCGAGGACGGTCGCGTCGTCAATTTCAGTGAGCGCGAGACGCCGCCGCAGATCGCCGAGCGTGGCCTCATCGGTCAGCTGTTCCGTGGCATCGGTCGCGCGAAGGTCGACCCGAACGCCAGCTGATCCGTTCGCGGCGCGATCCCCACTCGGCCGCCTCCGGCCGGCGCCAGCCGCACCCTGCCCTGCCTGGTCGGGTCCTGACCTGGCACCGCGCCCCCTCCGCTTTGAAAGAACGCGCGTGTCGTCGATCGCGCGAGCCCCGCCACCATTATCAACAGCGCGTGAAGGGTTCGCTGCCACGCAGCCATAGACGACAGGTGCGGTGGGAACTATGCAGGAACGGGGCTTCGGCAATGCACTCGACGCATGCATCCGCACGAATTCGACGGTTTCGGAATATTTTCTGTCGGTTTTCTTGGGTTGTCAGAAGTGACGCGAAGCGAGGATGATACTTGCGTTCGACGTCCGCCGGTTACAACCGGGGGGGCTCGTCGGAGCGCCCAACACGTCGCCGAGGGGACCTGATGCACCCGATCGTACGCACCGTGATTCAGCGTCTGGCACTCAGCATTGTCACCCTCTTCGTCGTTTCGATCGTCATCTTCTCCTCCGTGACCATGCTACCGGGCGATTTCGCCAAGTCGATCCTCGGGCAGTCCGCGACGCCGGAGACCGTCGCTGTCTTCCAGCGCGAGCTCGGCCTCGACAAGCCACCCGTGCAACGGTATTTCGAGTGGATTTCCAAGGTCGCCGTCGGCGACTTCGGCAACAGCTTTGCGAGCGGCGCTGGCTACAAGCGCACCGTTGTCGACGTCATCAAGCCGCGCCTCTGGAACACGCTATTCCTCGCCAGCATGACGGCGATCATCGCGGTGCCGCTCGCTCTCTTTCTCGGGATCATGGCGGCACTCCATCGCAATGGCATCTTCGATCGAACCATCAACGCGACGACTCTGACGACGATCTCGTTTCCAGAGTTCTTTGTTGCCTACGTGCTGATGCTGTTCCTTGCCGTGCAGTGGCACCTATTGCCGACGCTCGCCAACGTCAGCGCCGACATGAGCCTCGGTGAACGCATCTGGCGGTGCCTCTTGCCCGCCCTCACCCTGACGCTGGTCATCATCGCACACATGATGCGCATGACGCGGGCGGCCCTGATCAGCCTGCTGGCCAGCCCCTACATCGAGATGGCGCGTCTCAAGGGAATTCCCAATCGACAGGTCATCATGCGGCACGCCCTGCCGAACGCCTGGGCCCCCATCGTCAACGTGATCGCTTTCAACCTCGCCTATCTCATCGTCGGCGTGGTCGTCGTCGAGGTGGTCTTCGTCTATCCTGGCATCGGCCAGCTCATGGTCGATGCGGTCAGCACGCGCGACATCCCCGTCGTTCAGGGCTGCGCCCTGATCTTCGCGGCGACCTACATCCTTCTCAATCTGTTGGCCGACGTGATCTCGATCGCCACCAATCCGAGGATTCTCCACCCGAGATGACGACCGATCCAAACGCAGCCGGTCTGCCTGCTCCGACGGCCGACGAGACGGCCGAGCGCGGTCGTTTCTGGCGTGAAGTCCGCAAGATGCCGTTCACGGCATTCCTCGGCTTCGTGATCATTTTCGGCTACATCTTCGTCGCGCTGTTCGCCCCGTTCATCGCGCCGCACGGCGAATCCGAGGTCTTCGACATCCCCTACGAGCAGTGGAGTCACGTGCCCAAGTTGCTTTGGGCCGATCTCGGACCGATCTCGCTGCCCTACTGGATCACCATAGAGACCACCGGATCGCAATTCCTGCTCGGCACCGACCAGCTTGGCCGCGACATGCTCTCGCGTCTCATCTACGGTGCCCGCAATACCGTCGGCATCGCGGTCGCCACCACCCTGCTCGCATTCTTCGTGGGCGGCACGCTCGGCATCCTGGCGGCGGTGATCGGAAAGGGCTGGCTCGAACTCGTCATGAGCCGCATCGTCGACGTGCTCATGTCGATACCCTCCCTCATCTTCGCGCTGATGCTGCTCTCGATTTTCGGCTCGAACGTCGTGAACCTCGTCATCATCATCGCGTTGCTCGACGCCACCCGCGTCTTCCGCCTTGCCCGCGCGGTCGGAATGAACGTTGCCGTCATGGATTTCGTCGAGGCGGCGCGATTGCGCGGCGAGGGGCTCGGCTGGGTGATGCGTCGCGAGATCCTGCCCAACGTCATGCCGCCGCTCGTTGCCGAGTTCGGCCTGCGCTTCTGCTTCGTGTTCCTCACCATTTCGGCGCTTTCGTTCCTCGGCGTCGGTATTCAACCGCCGTCCGCGGATTGGGGCTCGATGGTGCGCGAGAACGCGACTCTCATCACCTATGGCGATGTCACGCCACTGTTGCCCGCCGGCGCTATTGCGCTGCTGACGGTTGCGGTGAACTTCGTCGTCGACTGGTTCCTGCACAAGACGAGCGGATTGCGCGATGAGCACTGAAATGGCGAATGGCGCGCGATCCCTGTCGCCCCGCACGGGTTCCGGCTCCCGCTCCGCAAAGAGCGGCGTTCTGGTCGAGATGCGCGGCCTGATGATCGAGGGTCAGTCCGACGATCGCTGGATCGAGATCGTGCGCGGCGTCGATGTCACCGTCGAGCGCGGCCGCGTGCTCGGCCTCATCGGAGAATCCGGGGCTGGAAAATCGACCATCGGCATCGCCGCGATGGGCTATGCGCGGGCCGGCTGCCGGTTCACCGGTGGGCGCATCATGTTCGACGGCGTCGATCTGCGCACGCTCGGCGAGAGCGAACTCGACCGCTTGCGCGGCAGCCGCATCGCCTATGTCGCTCAGTCCGCCGCGGCGGCATTCAACCCGGCCTACCGCCTGATCGACCAGATCGTCGAAACGGCCCTCGCCCATGGTGTGATGAACCGCAGCGAGGCCGAGGCGCGGGCCGTCGAGCTCTTCACCAAGCTGAAGCTCCCCGACCCTCAGCGCATCGGGCAACGCTATCCCCATCAGGTCTCGGGCGGCCAGCTCCAGCGCGCCATGACCGCGATGGCGCTGGCGCCCCGCCCCGACCTCGTGATCTTCGACGAGCCGACCACCGCTCTCGACGTGACCACGCAAATCGACGTCCTGGCCGCCATCAAGGAGGCGATCGAGGACGAGGGGGTGGCGGCGATCTACATCACCCACGATCTCGCCGTCGTCGCCCAGATCGCCGACGACATCATGGTCCTGCGCCATGGCCTGATGGTCGAGCAGGGGCCGACCGACGAGATCATCACGCGCCCGAAGCAGGACTACACCCGCGATCTCGTCGCCATCCGCCAATTCTCCAAGCCGACCGCCGAGACCGCCGCCCCGGCACCGCTGCTCGCCGTCGAGAACGTGACGGCCGCCTACGGCAACCAGCTCACGGTGCTCGATGGTGTTTCGGTCAGCGTCGAGCCCGGTGAGACGCTCGCCGTGGTCGGCGAGTCCGGCTCCGGCAAATCGACCATGGCGCGTGTGATCACGGGTCTGCTGCCGCCGAAGTCCGGGCGCATCGTCTTTGCGGGTGAGGCCCTGCCGCCAGCGCTCAAACAGCGCACGCGAGAGCACCTGCGCGACCTGCAGATGATCTACCAGATGCCCGACGTGGCGGTTAATCCACGCCATACCGTGCGAGAGATCATCGGGCGACCGCTGGAGTTCTATTTCGGCCTCGCCGGCGCCGCACGCGAACGCCGCATCGTCGAATTGCTCGACCAGATCGAGATGGGCAGACGCTTCATCGGCCGCTACCCGGGCGAACTGTCGGGCGGGCAGAAGCAGCGCGTGTGCATTGCTCGGGCCCTCGCCGCCAACCCCCGCCTCATCATCTGCGACGAACCGACCTCCGCGCTCGACCCGCTCGTTGCCGACGGCATCCTGAAGCTGCTGGTCGGCCTGCAGAAGGAGACGCACGTCTCGTACGTCTTCATCACACATGACATTGCGACGGTCCGCGCGATAGCCGACAGTGTCTGTGTCCTCTACAAGGGGCGCGTGGTCCGCTTTGGTCGCAAGGCCGACGTCCTGTCGCCACCATTCGACGACTATACGGACCTGTTGCTGAAATCGGTCCCCGAAATGCGGACCGGCTGGCTGGAGAATGTTCTCCAGACACGCAGGATGGAAAGCGCGGGCAACTGACCCACGTCAGATGGGAAACGTAACCGCTGACCATCACACACCGCGATGCCCGAGATCGGCCGGGGCGTGCGGTGTCAAGGGAGGTAGGCTGAACAGAAGGGTCACTCGATGACGGACAAGAAGAATTTGGACTGGATGAAGAAGGAAGCGGGCAAAGGCCGCATGAACCGGCGTGAGTTCGTGCAGCTCGCGATCGCTGCCGGTGTCACCGCGACCGCCGCAGAAACGATGTTCTCGACCGCCGCGCGCGCCGAGCCCAAGAAGGGCGGGCACTTCGTCAACGCGCTGACCGGCGGCGGGACCAAGGACGTGCTCGACCCGGCCCAGACGCTCGACAGCTACATGATCAACGTCAGCTCGGGTCAGCTGCGGAACAACCTGATCGAGATCGGACCGGACGGCCAGCTCACCGCCGAACTCGCCGAGAGCTGGGAAGGCTCCGACAACGCCGCCACGTGGGCCTTCAAGATTCGCAAGGGCGTTGAGTTCCACAACGGCCGGACGATGACGCCGAACGACGTCGTCGCCTCCTTCAATCACCACCGTGGTGAGAACACGAAGTCCGCCGCCTCCGGCCTCACCAAGCAGATCAAGGACGTCAAGGCCGACGGCGACATGGTGATCTTCACGCTGGAAGGCGGCAACGCCGACTGGCCGGCGATCACCTCCGACTACCACTTGACGATCTGCCCGGCCAACGACGACGGCAGCATGGATTGGCAGTCGGGCGTCGGCACCGGCGGCTACGCGCTGGAGAATTTCGATCCCGGCGTCAGCACCAAGGTGCGCCGCAACCCGAACTATTGGAAAGAGGGCCGCGCTTGGTTCGACTCGATCGACAACCTCTTCATCGCCGATTCGGGTGCCCGCTCGAACGCGCTGATCACGGGCTCGATCCACTCGATGTCGAACCTCGACCTCAAGACCGTGCACCTCCTCCAGCGTGACCAGAACGTGCAGGTCGTGCCGACCTACGGCAACAAGCACGCCACGCTGCCGATGCACTGCGATACCGCGCCGTTCGACAACAACGACGTGCGACTGGCGATCAAGTACAGCATCAAGCGTGACGAACTCGTCGCCAAGATCCTGCGCGGCCAGGGCGAGGTCGGCAACGATTCGCCGGTCGGCCCCGCCAACATCTACCGGGCAACCGCGGAAGAGATGCCGCAGCGGCCCTACGACCCCGACAAGGCCAAGTTCCACCTCAAGAAGGCTGGGATGGATAGCCTCAAGGTGCAGCTCCACATCGCCGACACCGCCTTCGAGGGTGGCATCGACGCCGCGACGCTCATCGCCGAATCGGCCAAGGCCTCCGGCATCGAGATCGAGGTCGTGCGCGAGGCCGACGACAGCTACTGGGACAACGTGTGGCTGAAGAAGCCCTGGTGCGGCAGCTACTGGGGTGGCCGTCCGACCGAGGACTGGATCTTCTCGCAGATCTATTCCAAGGGCGCGGACTGGAACGAGTCGAAGTGGGACAACGCGCGCTTCAACGAGTTGCTCCTGCAGGCGCGCAGCGAACTCGACACCGCCAAGCGTCGCGAGATGTACGTCGAGATGCAGAAGCTCTGCAACGAGGACGGCGGCGCCATCATCCCGATGTTCATGGCCTACACGCACGCCATCAGCAAGAAGGTCGGTCTTCCGGCACAGCTCGCCAACAACTGGGAGCTCGACGGCCACAAGAACGGCGAGCGTTGGTGGTTCGTCTGATCCATCGCACCGCGGCGGCTCCGACACTCGGCGCCGCCCGTTGCCGATGATTGCGACCCGCGGGGGCTTGCTCCCCGCGGGTTTTTCACTCCCGACGGCCGTCCCGCCGACGCTCCGAATGGCTTTCGAACTCGGGAGCGCAGACGCGCTGACCCGTCGAAAGCGTCTCGACCGTCACGCGCACGCCATAGACCGCCAGCAGGTTCTCTACAGTCAGGACCTCGTCGGGCGCTCCGGACGCCACGATCCGCCCGTCCTGCATCAGAACGACTCGGGTGGCGATGGCGAAGGCCTGATCGGGATCATGGGTCGAGAGCAGGACCCCGACGCCGCGCTCGGCCAGTCCCCGAACCTCGCCCAGCACCGTCGCCTGGTTTCCGAAGTCGAGGCTCGCCGTCGGCTCGTCGAGGACGATCAGGGGAGCGTCCTGAGCGACCGCGCGCGCGATCATGACGAGCTGGCGCTGACCACCCGAAAGGCGCGGGACATCGCGATCGCCAAGATCGGCGATGCCGAGATCGGCAAGGGCACGAGCCACCGTCTCGTGATCGCCCGCGCTCGGTCCCGAAATGAGGCCCCGATGTGCGACGCGCCCCATGAGAACGACGTCGCGAACCGCATAGGCGAAGGGAACGGAGCCGGCCTGCGGCACATACGCGATGCGCCTCGCGATCGTGCGCCGGGCCAAGGCGGGCAACAGTTCCCCCCCGAGCGAGACCGTCCCGGAAAGCGCCGGTAAAAGACCGAGTAGAGTCTTGAAGAGCGTCGTCTTGCCGCAACCGTTCGGCCCGAGCAGGCAGACCACTTCTCCCGAACCGCAGGCGAACTGCTCGAGCCGACCGACGGAACGCTCTGGATAACCGAATTCGAGATCGCGCGCCTCGAGTTGCATCACGACCACCCGTGCCGGCCACGCCAGAGCAGCCAGAGGAAAAAGGGCGCCCCGAGCACAGCCGTCAGAATTCCGAGCGGGATCTCGATCGCCGAAAGCGTTCGCGCCAGCGTGTCGACGACGACGAGATAGGCCGCCCCGAGCAGCATGGCCGCCGGCAGCAGGCGCTCGAAGCTCGGGCCGACCAGCATACGCGCCATGTGGGGAATGACGAGGCCGATCCATCCGATCACGCCGGCGATGGCAACGACGCCCGCGGTCACGAGCGTTGCCGCCGCGATCACGATGATCCGCAGCCGGCCGGCTTCGAGCCCGAGGGCACGCGCCTCCTCGTCGCCGAGGGAGAGAATATCGATCCGCCAGCGCAAGAGGACGAGCGGCAAGAGTCCGAGCAGCACCGGCAGCAAGGTCGCGGCAAGATCGCCAGCACGAACCGATGCGAGACTGCCGAGCAACCAGAAGGTGATTGCCGGAAGCTGGTCATAGGGGTCAGCGAGCACCTTGAGCAGCGAAATCACCGCGCCAGCCAAGGCGCCGACCACCACCCCTGCCAGCACCAGCACCAGCGTGGGATCGCGCCCCTGGACCGCGGCCGCGATGAACGTGACGACCGCGACCGTTGCGATTCCCCCTGCGAAGGCGAACAACTGGATCATGGCGAGCGGAAGGGAGAGGAAAATCGCAACGACCGCACCGAGCCCTGCCCCCGCTGAGACGCCGAGCACATCGGGTGAGACGAGCGGATTGCGGAACAGTCCCTGGTAGACGACCCCGGCCGCCGCGAGGGCCGCTCCGACGAGCAAGCCGGCGAGCACGCGCGGGCCGCGTACCAGGAGCAACACGCGCTCGTCACTGGTGAGCTCGGTTTCCCCGCTCACGAGTGCCTCGAGGGCTCGCCCATAGCTTTGCAGGGAAAGCGGGTAGGCTCCGGCTGTCAGCCCCGCGAACACGGCAACGAGCACCGCGAACACGAGGCAAGCCATGACCGCTCCTGGTGCGGAGCGCCGACGCTCCGTCGCAACGCTCATTGCCGCAAAGCCGGCGGCTTGCCGTCCGCCCAAGCAATCAGCGTGGCGAGCGCCCCTTCGCTCAATTCCACCTGATAGAAGAGGCGGTAGAATTCGCGCGTCGCCACCTCGATATCGAAGGCGAAGCGCTCACCGAGAAAGAGCCCTGCCAACCAGGCGAGCCCCATGAGACGGTTGACCGAGGGTGGTCGATCGATCCAACCGAAGGGCGCCGTCGGGGCGAGGTGGATGCGGCCGCGGCGGACGGCCTCGACGCCTTGCCAGATCGGATCGCGGCCCGAACGCACCAACTCGTGGAAGCGCCGATCCCAGGTGACGATGACATCCGGGTTCCAAACCAGGATCTGCTCGGGCGAGACTCGGGCGATGCCGCGGCGCTGGCCCTCGGCGTCGGCGACGTTGCGCCCACCCGCGCGCTCGATGATCTCGGTGTTGATGGAGCCCTTGAGCCCGGTCTCGAGGCCATCCGGCCCGCGCGCCAGATAGACGCGCGGCCGGTCACTTTCGGCCACCGAGGCAACGGCCTGATCAACCCGCGCAAAGAGCGCCTCGGTGTAGCGCGCCAGGGTCTCGCCCCGCTCGCTCGCCCCCAGCATGTCGCCGAGCGTGCGCAGGGCGGTAGGCGTTGCATCGAAGCGGCCATCGACGAGGACGTAGGCGATACCCGTGTGCTCCTGCACCGCCTCGGCCAGAGAGACGAATGTCGGGCGCACCGACCCGAAATCGACGATGAGATCGGGCTTCGTGCGCAGCACCACCTCGATGTTGGCCGATCCCCCCCGCCCGGTCAGCATCCCGACCTCCGGCAGGTTGCGGGCCGATTCGAGGACGTAGGGTCTTTCCTCCGCACGCATGGCCCGCGGCCAGCCGATGAGCGCATCGGGCCGTAACACGTAGACCACGATCGCCGCCGGCCCGCCGGCCGCGAAGACGCGCGTGACACGGTCGGGCAAGCGCACACTCCGCCCGGCGGAATCGATGACGTCGCGGGCCGCCAGCGCCCCAGGGGCCATGAGGCATGCGCCCGCGCCGGTGGTGAACTGGCGGCGGCTCAGCAACACCCGCACACTCCAGGAACGAAGGGTCCAGCGAAGTCGACCGAAATCATCGAGCACTCCCGTCGACCGATCCCGCTTCTCGAGTTGCAGATAATCACGACCAATTCCGGCTGTCGAGCAAAGCAGCCTTGGGGGTTGATCATGCCGTTGCGGCGACACATTGGTGCCAGCCGGAGCGGATTGGCAGGTGCGGCCACGCGCCATTCCGCCCGCGTTGCTCGTAATGGCCACGCCTCTCTCGCGGCAAGTTGATGGCCGTGGTCTTTTGCCAGCCCCACGCGAGACGATATGACAGCGGCGCACAACAAGCGAACGGGCGACAGCCGGTAGCGCGATCGCAGCTGGCGGAGAGAGACAATGCACCCATTGCGAACACGCATATCGAAGCGCCGGCTGGGAATGAACCTGCCCGCTTTGCCCGCGGCCATCGCCGTTCTCGTCCTCCTCGCCGCGTCGCTCCTCCCGGGCAGGGCGGCGCTGGCGAAGGAAGAGCGAGCGCTCGAGGCGACCTGGATCGTCAGCGCCGCGCAAGCCCGCATTCTGATCGCAGCCGGCGCCCTCGTGCTCGATGCTCGCGACCGGCTCGCCCAATGGTGGAAACCCCTGCCCGGCGCGGTCTCCGTCGCCTGGGACGATTTTTCGCGGTCCAGCGAGCGGGCGGGCCTTGGATTGCTGGCCGACGATGCGACCCTCACCGAGGCCTTCCGTGCGCTCGGCGTCAGCGCGGCACGGCCAGTCGTCGTCGTCGGGGATGCCCTTTCGGGCTGGGGCGAGGACGGGCGCATCGTCTGGACGCTCCGAAGCCGGGGGCACGAGCGCGCCGTTCTCGTCGATGGCGGCTACGGCGCCCTCGCGGCCGGCGGCCCCTTCCCGATCACGGCGCCGGTCGCAACCGGCGACTGGACCGCACGCACCGACCCATCCCTCGAGGCAACTGCCGACGAAGTGCGCGACGCGCTCGCCCGCCCGGACGTGGTCGTGATCGATACCCGCGAGCCGCGTGAATTCGCCGGTGCAACGCCCTATGGCGAAGCGCGCGGCGGCCATGTTCCCGGCGCCCGCCACCTTCACTTCAAGGACGTTCTCGGAGCAGACGGCCGTCTCCTTGCGCCCGAGGCGCTACGCGGGAAACTGGCCGCATTGGGGGTGACGCCGGACAAGGAGGTCATCGCCTATTGCACCGGCGGCGTTCGCTCGGGATACTTCACCTCCGTGCTCCAGACGTTGGGAATCCGGGCGCAGAACTATGCCGGTTCCATGTGGGAATGGTCCGCCGGCCCGGTCCAATCCTATCCGCTGGTGAAATAGCCCGCCGGCCGGGCGCGCACATCGACCGTCGCAAGGTCCGCTCGGAGAATCACGATGACAGCAGAGACGATGATCCGCTTCGGCGCCTTTCTCGGTGTGTTCCTCGTCATGGCGGTCTGGGAGGTACTCGCACACCGGCGCGAGTTGACACAGCACAAGGGACTGCGCTGGTTCAACAACCTCGGCATCCTGCTAATCGACATCCTGGTGCAGCGCTTCACGCTCGGGGCGGCCGCCGTCGCCATGGCGATCCACGCCGAGCAGAGCGGCTGGGGTCTTTTCGCGCTCGTCGACTGGCCCTATTGGCTCGAGTTCGCGATTGCCTTCCTCATCCTCGATTTTGCCATCTACCTGCAGCACGTGATGTCGCACGCCCTGCCGGTGTTCTGGCGCCTGCATCGCGTACACCACGCCGACCTCGACTTCGACTGCACCACGGCGCTGCGCTTCCATCCGATCGAAATTCTGCTCTCGATGCTCTACAAGGTGGCGATCGTCGCCGCGCTCGGTTGCGACGCCTACGTCGTCATCGCGTTCGAGGTGGTGCTGAACGGCTCGGCGATTTTCAACCACGCCAATGTCGCGATGCCGCAGGCGATCGACAGGACGCTTCGCGCGGTCGTCGTCACGCCCGACATGCACCGCGTGCATCACTCGGTGATCGTCAGAGAGACCAATTCGAACTACGGATTTTTTCTCTCGATCTGGGACCGCCTCTGCGGCACCTACACGCCGCAGCCGAGCAAGGGCCACACCGGCATGACCATCGGGCTTCACGAGTTCCGCGACCAGTCCAAGCTCAATCTGCACGACATGTTGCTGTTGCCCTTCCGCAAGGGCATCAGCAACTACAGCATCCGGCCGGAGGCGACCGCCGCGCGCCTCGAGGAGGAGAACTCGGCACGCGATGGGAACCAGGCCTGATCTCGCCCCGATCGGCTCGCAACCGACCACACGCCACCGGCAGCGGTGACCGTCCACCCGCGCCTCAGCGCTCCGGAAAGATCACGCCCGGGTTCATGATGCCCTGCGGATCGAGGCTCTTCTTGACGGTCCGCAACAGATCCAGTTCGACGGGATCGGTGAGCCGCGCCAGTTCGCCGACCAGCTTGCGCCCGACCCCGTGCTCGGCGCTGAAGCTGCCGCCGAAACCGGCGGCGATGTCGTGGATGGCGGTTTGCAGTTCATCGACAGCCGCCGCCGGATCGGGGACCCTCGCCCAATCCTCCCTCGTGAACATCGCCATGTAGTGGACATTGCCGTCTCCGAGGTGCGAGACGACGACCGGCTCGGCCTCGGGGAATCGGGAAGCGAGCCAGGCATCGGCCCGAGAGAGGAATTCCGGCACCGCCGCGACGGGCACGGAAACGTCCTGAGCATGGTGATGGCCGTGGCGCTTGTTGGCCTCCGAGAGGGTGTGTCTGAGGCGCCAGAAGGACTGCGCCTGGGCGTCGCTCTGGGCGATCACGGCATCGAGCAGGATACCGTCCTCGGCGGCTGCCGAGAGCACGTCCTCGAGCATGGCGGTCAGCGTCGCGCCGCCGTCCGGATCACCGAGTTCGATCAGCACCGACCAGGGCGGCGCCTCGGCGAAGGGAATGCGGTTGCCGGGAACGTTGGTCAGCGCGATATTCACCTCGGATCGCGAAAGCAGCTCGAACGCCTGGATGCGGGTGTCGAACGCATCCTGGCAGCGCCCGAGGAGGGTAAGTGCATCGGCGGGCGTTGCAACCGCCACCCAGGCATCACCGCGCGACTTCATGGCGGGGAACAGCTCGAGGGCAGCGGCGGTGACGATGCCGAGCGTCCCCTCGGCGCCGATGAAGAGATGCTTGAGATCGTAGCCCGTGTTGTCCTTGCGCAGCATCGAAAGCCCGTTCCAGACCCGCCCATCCGCCAGCACCACCTCGAGCCCGAGCACCAGATCGCGCATCGGACCGTAGCGCAGCACGCCCGTGCCGCCGGCATTGGTGGAGATGAGGCCGCCGATCTGCGCCGAACCCTCGCTGCCAAGGTGCATCGGAAGTTGCCGGCCGATGCTGGCGGCGGCCTCGTGGGCCTTGGTGAGAACGGTGCCCGCCTCGCAGATCATGGAATTCCCCGCCCGATCCAGGGCGCGGATTTTCGTCATGCGGGACAATGAGATGACGACGCTGGGCCGGTCGCCGGCTGGCACGGCGCCATAGCAGAGGCCGGTATTTCCCCCCTGCGGATGTATGGCGACGCCGCGCGCCGCGCAGGCCGAAACCACTGCCGCGACCTCAGCCGTCGAGGAGGGAAGCACGACGCACACCGGCCGTCCCGAAACGCGGCCCCGCCAGTCGATGCAATAGGCTTCGATATCCGAAGCCTCGGTGACCACCGCCGCCCCGGGAAGCCTCGCCCGCAGCTCACCGACCAACTCCGACATTCCTGTCCGCTCCGCTTTTACGCCGACGGCCGCACGATCCAGCGGCTGCGGGCGGCCAGATCGACCGCCCGCGAGAGACGCCTCAGGCCGCCTTGCTCATCAGCGAGCGTTCGTGGGCGAGGAGCGGCTTCAACAACTCCTCGAGGCGCGCAACGAGGGCACGGGCCGGCGGACGCAATGGGCAGAGAACCTCGCCGACCGGAACGCCGGCGATCGCCTGCGCCGCCTTGAGCGGCCCCGGGTTGCACTCCGAAAAGACCGCCGCGAGGAACTCGTGCATCTTTGCGTGACGGGCAAGGGCCGCCTTGAGGTTGCCCGCCTTGGCGAGATCGAAAATTTCCACCCACGTCCGCGGCAGCACGACCGCGCTCGCCAGAACGCCCCCCACCGCACCCATCGCGATCCCGGTCGGAAACAGCATTTCCTCCCCACTCCCCACACTGATCCGGTCACCGACGAGGGAGAGGACGCGGGCCATGTGCGCCATGTCGGGGTTCGACGATTTCATCCCGACGATGCTGCCATCCTCGACGATGCCGGCGATCGTCTCGGCCTTGAGCGTGACACCCGTACGATAGGGGATCTCGTACAGCATCACGGGTCCGCCGATGGCATCGGCAAAGGCCTTGAAATAATCGCGGATGCCCTCCTGCGTTGGCGTGATGTAGTAGGGCGCGATGACCATCAGGCCCGAGGCACCAGCCGCGAGGAATTCGCGGCCCGCCTCGATCGAATCGCGCAACCCCGGCGCGAGCACGCCCGCCACGACCGGCACCCGGCGGTTCGCGGCCTCCACCGTGGCGCGCACCATGGCGACGCGGTCGGACTGAGAGAGGGCGGAATATTCACCCGTCCCGCCAACGGGAACGAGGCCACTCGCACCGCCCGCGATGATGTAGTCCACCTGGCGGCGTGTGGCGACCGCGTCCACCCGGCCATCACGATCGAGCGGCGTCGTCAGCGCCGGCAGAAGCCCTCTGAGCATGCTGGAGGTGAGAGCCATGTTTAACTCCTTTGGCTATAGGAAACCGAAATAGCGCGGCAGAGCGAGTACCGTCTCCGGCACGTATGTGACGAGCATCAGCATGGCGATGGCGGAGGCGAGAAAAGGCAGTGTGGCGCGCACCAGCGCCCCGAGCGGCACCCCCCCGACGATCGAACCGAGATAGAGCCCGAGCCCGTAGGGCGGCGTTATGAGGCCGATCATCACGTTGACCGTCATGATGACCCCGAAGTGGACCGGATCGATGCCGAGCGTCACCGCGATCGGCGTGAAGAGCGGAGCAAAAAGGAGGAGTTGAACGGAATCGCTGACGAAGAGCCCGTTGATGAGCAGGAAGATATTCACCGCGAGCAGGAACATCCACGGCGCCAGTTGATAGTGATCCACGAGCCCCTGGATGGCCGTCGGCACGCGCTCGGCCGCGAACACCCAGCCGAGCACCGTCGCGAACCCGACGATGAGGTAGATGGAGGCGCTGGTGCGCGCGACCTTGCCGAGGAGTTCCCAGAGGCGTGCGAACGTCAGGGTGCGGTAGGCGAGGAAGCCGACCATGAGGGCATAGGCGACCGCGACTGCGGCGGCCTCGGTCGGCGTGAATGCACCCGACAGGATACCGCCGAGGATGATCACCGGCATCATGATGGCAAGCGTGGCGTCGATGACGATCCGCAAGGCCATGGCAAAGGTCAGCCCTTCGATCGGATTCTTCGGGAATCCGTAGACCCGCGTCATGATGAAGACAACCACCATCTGCGCAATGCCGATCAGCAAGCCCGGAATGACGCCGCCGAGGTAGAGAGCGGCGACCGACGTATTCGTCAGGCTGGCGAAGATGATGAGCGGAATGCTCGGTGGAATGATCGGACCCTGGATCGCCGAGGTCACGGTGAGCGCGGTCGAAAAATCGGCCCGGTAGCCGGCCTGCTTCATCAGCCTGATCTCGATCGGACCGAGCGCGGAGATGTCGGCGAGGGCCGAGCCGGAGACGCCGCCGAACATCATGCTGCCGACGACGTTCACATAGCCGTGCCCGCCGCGCAGCCAGCCGACCAGCAGCCGCGAGAAGCGCACCAGCCTGTCGGTCATCCCGATCGCCCCCATCACCTCGCCGGAAAAGACGAAGAGAGGGATGGAAAGCCAGATGAAGACGTCCATTCCGGTGAAGAACTTGTGCGCGAAGATCGGGAGCTGGTCGATCATCCCGGGCGCGATCAGGAAGTAGGCGAGACCGGCGGCTCCGATAGCGAAGATGACGGGGCTGCCGATGAAGAGCAGCATCACGAGGAGCCCGATCACGACCAGGAGCGGCGGTAGTTCCACGGCGATTGCCTCCCCTGACGCTCTCTAGCCGAGCGGCTCGGTGTCGCGGGCACGCCGCGACGACTTGAAATCCTCGGCGGTCAGATCGCGAACGGCGAGCAGCGCCATGTTGAGAAGCATGAGAGCGGCGCCGACCGGAATTGCGAGGTAGGGCCAGAACCAGGAGATTTCGAGCGTCGCCGTCCGGCGGAACGCGCTGAACATCGCCTGATCGAGTCCCACCCAGAACAGCACGGCCAGCATGGCGGCGAGCAGCAGCCGAAAGAGCGCATTGCGGTAGCGCAGCGCGCGCTCCGGCCAGTACTTGTCGAAGAAATCGACCGCGATGAGCTGCTCGTCGCGGACCAGGAGGCTTCCGGCGAGCATCGTCACCCAGATCATGATGTATCGCGAGGCTTCTTCCGGCCACGGCAGCCCAGTGTTGAAGACGTAGCGCAGCACGACCTGGACGAAAAGGATCATCGCAACGACGAGCACGCCCAGTCTTGCCAGGATCTCGCTCGCGCTGGCGAGCAGCCCGGCCAGCCGGTGCGTCATTGCGAGCATTCATTCCCCCAACCGGTCGGATCAGCGGGCGGCCCCGATCGGCAGCCGCCCGGCAAATCCATGGCTCGAACGCGGTGCTCGCACGGTCGTGCGAGCCGGCCAGCAGTAGGCGCGCCCGCTACTGACCTTTTGCTTCCTCGATCGCGGCGACCAGACCATCGATCCAGCGCTGGTCGACCTTCTCGCGCATGATCGCCATGATCGGCTCACGCGTCGCCTCGACGAACTTCTGGAACTCCTCGGGCGTCGGCGAGTAGATCGTCACGCCGGCCGCGGCGATGGTCTTGAGGTCCTGCGATTCCTTGGCCGTGATGATGCCGAGCATGGCGAACGAGGCCTCGCTCGCGGCATACCGGAATGCCTTCTGGTCGGCCGGGCTGAGACCCTGGAAAAACTTCTCGTTGACGACGATCAGCGGCATGTTCAGCAGATGGCGGTCGAGCGTGTAGTACTTCTGGACCTGCTGCAGGTTCGCGAGAAGGAGGGTATAAGGCGCATTCTCCTGACCATCGACGACGCCGGTCTGCAGCGCGCCATAAAGCTCCGCCCAGGCGATCGGGGTCGCCGAGGCGCCGAGCGCCTTCACCATCTCGACGTGGATCGGAATGTTCTGGACGCGGATCTTGAGGCCCTTCATGTCC
Organism: Hyphomicrobiales bacterium; assembly: GCA_016125495.1. Classification (NCBI taxonomy): domain Bacteria; kingdom Pseudomonadati; phylum Pseudomonadota; class Alphaproteobacteria; order Hyphomicrobiales; species Hyphomicrobiales bacterium. Next base: position 74,012 of record WGLQ01000009.1, read on the forward strand.
TCCGGCGTTCGGATCACACGGACATTGTTCGTAAAGCTGCGGAATGCGGACGGCAGATAGGAGAGAATGCGAATGCCGCTCTGAGCCGCGACCGCATCGGAAAGCTCCGAGCCGAAGCGCCCGTTCATCACCCGGCGTCCGACCTCGGTCGTCGGGAACATATAGGGCATCTCGAGCACCTGGATGCTCGGGAAATAGCTGCTGAGGTGACCGGCGCTGAGCCCCGCCGCCATCTGGATGGTGCCCCGGGAGGTCTGCTCGGCGAGGCTTTCGAGGTCGCCGAGCTGCTTGTTCGGAAAGACCTGCAGCGTATATCGCCCATTCGTCTCGTTCTCGAGCACGCGGCCGAAGACCTCGGTGAAGGCCCAGTAGGGGTTCTTCAGCAGATCACCCTCGGCCTCCGTGTGGCCGAGCTTGACGACTGTTTGGGCGATCGCCCCCGGAGCCGCAACCATGATCGACGCACCGAGCAGCGCGACCCCGGCGAGCCGTTGCAACAAAGAGGAGTGCAGCATCAATCTCATCCCTTCCACTTGATACTTACATTCGACGGATACGTGGTCCGGGCATTGCCGTGCCGCAGCCTGGCGACGAGCCCGGGTTGTTCGGAAATGTGTGCTGCGCCAGCGCACCCGGCAGGGCGCCAGCCATTGCGGAATGCAGCTCCCTCTGCTCCCGCTGAGCCATGATGCTACCGGCGCACCGGGCATCGATAGCCGAGCAATGCTGTGCCCGTAGGCATGACGATCGTTCCTGTATACAGTGCTGGACCCGGGCGCCGGATGTCAAGGAGTTGTCGCCCGCGAACGGAGAATTTCAGTCTGCCAATGGCCGCTCCCCTCAATTTCGACCAAGCCCGCGAACGCGCGCGCAGATGGCTGCCGCGCCTCGTCTTCGAATACATCGATCGGGGAACGGAGGACGAGATCAGCCTCGTCGACACCGCGGCATCCTGGGATGACGTCGCGCTGCGCCCGTCGGTGTTGGTCGACGTCTCGAAGCGCTCGGCGGCAGCCGAGATCCTCGGCTGCCGGGTTTCGTTTCCCCTGGTGATAGCGCCGACTGCCCTCGCCGGGCTGGTCTGGTACGATGGCGAGGTTGCATTGGCCCGCGCGGCGCACGCGGCAGGCGTTCCATTTTGCGTTGCAACACAGTCTGTCACCTCCATCGAGGAGATCGCCGACAGCAAAGCCCGACTCTGGCTCCAGCTCTACGTCTGGCGGGAACGCTCACGCACGTTCGCCTTTCTCGAGCGCGCCGCGGCGGCCGGCGCCGAAGTGCTCGTGCTCACCGTCGACACCCCCATCAGCCCGAAGCGCGAATACAACATCCGCAATGGCTTCAACGTTCCCTACGCGCCGACCGCCAGATCGATCGCCGATGCATTGATGCACCCGCGCTGGCTCGTCTCGGTCCTGCTGCGGCACATCCTGGCGAAGGGATTTCCGACCTACGGCCATTATCCCTCCGAGTTCAGGTCGAAGGCGGGCCGCGAGCGACTCGGCACGGAGATGGCGCTCGACGATCGAGTGAACTGGTCGGATGTCGCGGAACTCCGCCGGCGCTGGCAAGGTCCACTCGTTCTCAAAGGGATATTGTCGCTCGAGGACGCGCGGCTCGCCGTCCGCGCCGGCTGCGACGGCATCGTCGTCTCCAATCACGGAGCGCGAAATCTCGATGCGGCACCGACGCCCGTCGAGGTTCTGCCCGAGATCGCCGACGCGGTCGGCGATCAGCTCACCGTACTCGCCGACAGCGGCATCCGCCGGGGGAGCCATATCGCGCGCGCGCTCGCCCTCGGAGCCAAGGGCGTGCTGGCCGGCCGGGCGCCGCTCTACGGGCTCGCCTGCGGGGGAGAGGCGGGGGCACGCAACATCCTCGCGGTCCTGCGTGACGAACTCGAGCGCACGATGGCGGGTGTCGGCGTCACCGATGTCGCTGGCCTCGCCGGTCGGGCGATGCGCTCGCGCCAGTCCCGGTCACCCCTGGAGAAATGAACGACGCGAAACGAGCGCTCAGCCCTTCGCGTGACGCAGCGCCCGCGCGGCAGCTTCGAGATCATCCTTGAACTCGTTCGCAAATCGCGAGCTCGGCAGCGCCAGGCTGGTCGTCAGCACCACCTCCATCTCGACGCGCGGGCGAAACGGCAGGACGACGAAATCGCCGAAGTTGCGCCACGGCATGAGACCGTCGACGAGGGCGACGCCGAGACCCCGGGCAACGAACAGCGCCGCGGCAATCGACATGGTGATCTCGAATTGCGGCTCGTGGCGCAGCCCTGCCTCGCGAAAGACGCGATCGAGGAGGCGCCCCATCAACGGCTGGGAGCCATAACTGATCATGCTGACACCCTCGAAGTCCTGCGGACCGAGGAACGCCCGCCCGGCGAGGGCATGCTCGCGATGCATCACCGCGACGATCTCCGTGCGGTCGATGACCGTACAGCGCACCTGCGGCTCGGCGATCGCGGCGAGCGTAAGGCCCATGTCGACATCACCGATGAGGATCCGTTCGGCGATCTCCTCGGCCGGCAACGTGTGCACGACGATGCGAGCGCCGGGGTTGCGCCGGTGGAATTGCTCGATGGCGTGCGGCAGGAGGGCAAATGCGGGCGGGGCACTGGAGGCGATACGCAGAAGTCCTACCTGCTTGTCGCGGATCCGGTCGGAAAAACCTTTGAGAACCTCGACTTCGCGGAAGATCCGGTCGGCATCGCGAAACAGCAGCTCCGCCTCGGCGGTGGCGACGAGCCGTCCACCGATGCGGTCGAAGAGACGGTAGCCGATGCGGGCCTCGAAATGGCGCAGCACCTTGCTGATGGCGGGCTGGGAGACGTGCAGGGCCTCGGCCGCGGCTGTCAGCGAGCCGTGCCGCATGATCGCCCGAAAGACTTCGAGGTGTCGCAGGTTCATGGGCCGATCATAACCTCGGCTTGGAGGCGACGGAACCGCCGCGAACGCAGAGCCAAGCGCATCCCGCGTGCCACGATCCGCCCGCCGCGCCTCACTCGTAGAGGTCGCGCATCCGGTACCACGCGCCGACAAGCGGGAGGAACCAGGGCTTGCCGAGATGCCCCGGAACCGCCGGCCAGGCAAGGTCACGCCAGGGATTCGCAGCGGGATCGCCCGCCATCACCCGGGCCATCGCCTCGCCCATGTATACGGACATCTGCACACCGTGACCGCTATAGCCCATCGCGAAATGGATGCCCTCGCGCTCGCCCGCCCGGGGCAGCCGGTCGGCCGTCATGTCGAGGAGACCGCCCCAGCAGTAGTCGATGCGGGTATCCCGCAGCTGCGGGAAGATCGCGCGCATCGCGCGCTCGAGGATGACGCCGCTGCTGGCATCCGAAGTCGGGTTCGAGATCGCAAACCGGGCGCGACCGCCGAACACGAGACGGTTGTCGGCCGTAAGACGGAAATAATTCCCGATGTGCTTGGTGGTCACGAACGTCCGGTTGCCGGGAGCGATCTCGCGGGCGAGGGCATCGGAAAGCGGCGCCGTGGCGACGATGAAGCTGCCGACCTGCACGATGCGACGACGGAAATAATCGAAGGGTCGGGTCGTCTGAGCCCCCGTCGCAAGGAGGACGGCCCCGCATGAAATCCGCGCCTTGCCGGCCTCCACGATCATGCGCGCGCCATCGCGGCGCACTTGGCTCACCGGAGTGTTCTCGTAGATCCGCGCACCCCGGCGGCTCGCTGCCTCGGCAAGCCCGACCCCGAACCGCCCGACGTGGAGCATGGCGCTGCGCCGATAGAGGAGGCCGCCGTGATAGACCCTCGAGCCGATCTCGGCCTCGAGGTCGGAACGCATCAGGAAGGCGGTATCGGGGTCGATCTCCCGGGCGAGGAACGCCTGCAACCGCTCGAGTCCGCCGGCATGGCCGGGCTTGGCGGCCAGCTTCAGCTTGCCCGAGCGGCGGAAATCGCAGTCGATCCCCTCTTCGCCGACGATCGCCGCGACACGCTCGACGCCATCGTCGAAGGCGCGGTAGAGGGCGCGGGTGCGCTCGAGCCCGAAACGGTCGACGAGCGCCGAGGCATCGTGCGCAAGCCCGTTGTTGCAGTGCCCGCCGTTCCGGCCGGAGGCGGCCGAGACGACACCTGCCGCCTCGAGCACGACCACATCGGCCCCCGTCTTCGCCAACGCGAGCGCGGCCGAAAGCCCTGTGAACCCGCCGCCGATCACGACCACATCGGCCCGCGACGGCGGCTCGCCCTGCGCCCCACCCGCGAACGCCGGCGCCGTCTCGAGCCAGTAGGACGCCAGCTTCATCGCTTTGCCTTCCTCAGAGGCCGACGACACCCGGCAAACCACCGAGGTCGGCCATCTCGTGATAGCCGAAGGCCGGCACCGAGGGCTCGTAACCACGGTTCACGTAGACCTTGTTGCGCACCCCGAGCAGCGCGGCCGCCATGATGTCGTATCGTATGCTCGAGGAGACGTGCAGAATATCCTCCGGCCCGCAACCGAGTTCGTCGAACATGTATTCGAACGCCTTGAACCGCGGCTTGTAAGCGCGGGCCTGCTGGGCGGTGAGCACGCGGTGGAACGGCGCGCCGAGCTTTTCCACATTCGAGCCGAGTTGATTGTCACTGGCGTTCGACAGGATGACGAGCGGATATTCCCGGGCGACGCGGGCGAGCGGAGCGGGCACGTCCGGGTGCGGGCCCCAGGTCGGCACGGCGTCGTAGAACGCGGTGCCCTCGTCCTCCACGTAGTCGATCCCCCATCGTTCGCAGACGCGCCGCGTGGCGGTTCTGATCACGTCGCCGTATGGCTTCCAGTCGCCCAGGACCTCGTCGTATCGATAGGACGAAAAATCGGCGATGAAAGCATCCATGCGCTCGGGAGCGACGCGGTCGGCATAAACCTCGCGCGCCATCGCGCTCATCTGGAACCACGTCAGTGTTCCGTAGCAGTCGAAAGTGATGAACTTGGGCCGCAAGCTGCTCATGGGTCGTTCCCTGTTATGCCTTCAGGTCTGGTGGCAAGCGCGGCGCGGCGGCACCCTGGCCGCAAACGCCATCAATTGCAATCGTCTTCGGCGGTAGCGCCAAGCGCATCGTGACCCGCCGAAAGCCGGCGCCGTCGCGGCCGACCTCGCGGATCGAGCGGGCAGGGGGCGGCGGCGCGCTGCGCCGCCGGCCACGTTGCCCCGGCTCGATCCCGGGTCAGGCGTCGAGCCAGGCGTACTCCGGCCACTCCATACCGCCGAACGGGGCCAGAGGAACCTTGGGGAATCCCTTGAGCCGCTTCGACTTTCCATCGATGTAGGCCGAATGGCTCGGAATGAGCGAACCGGCCCCGTCGGAGACGATCTTCTGCATCTCGCAATGCATCTCTTTACGCTTGCCGGCGTCGAGTTCGGCACGCGACATCGCCAGGAGGGCATCGAGCCGATCGCTCTTGAAACGTGTTTCGTTCCACGGAGCGTCCGATTTGTAGGCGATGGTCATCATGATGTTGGCGCTCGGCCGCATGTTCCAGCTGCCGACGTGCAATGGCGACTTGAGCCATATCTTGCTCCAGTAGCCATCGTTCGGCACGCGGTTGACCTTGAGGTCGAGCCCCGCCTTGGCCGCCTCGCTCTGCAGGAGGAGCGCAACATCCATGATCCCGACGGCGACATCGGCGACATCGATGCTCGCCTGCGTGATGCCGGACTTCTTGAGGTGGAACTTGGCCTTGTCGAGGTCGTAGGGCCGTATCACCTGGTCGCCGCAGTAGTCGGCACCATAGGCGGCACCCACTGCATGGTCGTTGCCGATCGAGCCGCGGCCCTTCTGGATGGCCTCGAGGACGCGGTCCCGGCGCTGCAGATATTTCATTCCCATGACGAAGTCGGGATTGTTGCCCGGCTCCATGTCGAGGCGGATATTGTAGGTGTTGCAGGCCCCCGACGGCACGATGAACATCTCGGCCCCGTCCGAGGCCTCGACTTGCCCGATCGCCTTGGGGTCGATCGTGCCGGCCATGTCGACGTCCCCCGTCAGCAGTGCATTTACGCGGGCGGCGGCGTCCGTGATGCCGAACACCTCGATGCGATCGAGATAAGGTCCTCCTTCCGTTCCCCAGTAGCCGTCGAAGCGCGAGTGGATCGAGCGCACGCCGGGCGAGAAATCATCGACCTTGTAGGGACCTGTGCCGATCGGCTTGGAGAAATCGCTGGTGCCGTCCTTGACGATCCTGAAATGGAAGGTCGCAAGGACGACCGGCAATTCGGAGTTCGGCGCGCTCAGCACCGCGCGAACGGTCCGCGCGTCGACCTTCACCCACTCCTTGACGCCGGAAACGAGCACTTTGGCCTTCGATTTGGTCTCCGCACCGAGGTGCCGCGTCATCGAATAGATGACATCCTCGGCGGTGAGCTTGGAGCCATCGTGCCAGGTGACGCCGTCGCGCAGGCGGAACGTCCATTCCGTGGCATCGGCGTTCGACGTGAACTCCTCGGCCAGCTCCGGACGCACGGTCAGATCCTCGTTGAAGCGGCAGAGATTGTTGTAGGTGAGGCGTCCACGACCGTAGTCGATCGTGTTGGTGTTGAGGATCGGGTCGAAGGTGTCGGATGGGCCATGCTGGGACCAGGCGAAGCGGATCGACCCACCCTTCTTCGGTGTCCCGGCGACCGCCTCGCGCGCCAGCGTTATCATCCCGCCGGCAAATCCGAGGCTCGCGCCGGCCGCCGTCAGCATGCCGAGCAGCTCACGCCGCGTCGCGCCACGGCGGATGGCCTCCTCGATCCTCGACTGGTCGTGCCGGCTCACCAGCCTCTTGAACTCCTCGTCACGGTCGAACATCTGTCTTTCCTCTCCTTATGCGGGATCGGGGATGTCCCCTTTCCGTTCCGCCCCGAATCGCGAGGCGTCCATCTCGGTCCTTCTCGGCGCCATCGGGACAGGGGTCCTCGGCTGCGCCGTCGCTCTTTCCAGCGGGAACCTGTTCAAATGACTTGCAACCACTCCAACTGATCGAATTGCCCTCAGCCGCAGAACCGGCGGAAGGCCGCCAGCCAGTTGCCTCCCATGATCGCGGCGACCTGCTCGCGGTCATACCCACGGGCCAAAAGCCCCTCGGTGAGATTGGCGAGCTTGGCCACCGTTTCGACCCCGACCGGGTAGGACTGGCGGCCGAACGACGACAGCGGGCCGAAGATATCCGGGCGCAGGGTGCGCCAGCGCACGACACTCGGCGGCGCGATCACATTCGTCTGCTCCTGGTATTTCTCCACGTAGTCCATGCCGATCCCGACCCGTCCAATTCCGGCGACACGAACCAGATGATCGACATGATCGAGGAGATCGGCGAGCGTCGGGGTGCCGTCGGAAAGCGATTGCGGCAGCCCGCACACCCCGATCACCCCGCCCTTGGCGGCCATCGCCGCAACTGTCGCATCCTCGGTGTTGCGCCCGTTGGGACGAAAGTCCGAGGCATTGGAATGCGTGCAGACAGGCGCGCGCGCGCGTTCCGTCGTCTCGGCGCGGGTGCGATGGCCGCAGTGCGAAAGGTCGATCATCAGCGGCAAACCGTCGGCGAGCGCCACGAGATCCTCTCCGAGGTAGGTGAGCCCCGCGTCTCGCTTTTCTCCGCAACCGTCACCGAAGGCATTCGCGGTCGTATAGGCGAGGCCGAAAATCCGCAGCCCCATCCGCACCATGAACTCGAGCCGCCAGAGCTGGTCGTCGAGCATTGTCGCACCCTGAGTGCCGATGACGACACCGAGCCGTCCCTCGGACTGGGCACGCAGCATGTCGTCCGCCGTGAGGCATAGGCGAAGATACGGACTCTTTTCGATGCGCGTGAGATTGGTCTCGAAGTTCCGCAGCACCGTATTCCAGTCCTCTTCGAGAGCGAACGTCACGTTGGTGGCGTTGACCCCGCCCGAGAGCACACGCTCGGCATACTTGTCCTCGAGGACATAGCCGATCGACAGCGCATCGAAGACGAAAATCCCGTCATGGAGCCTTTTCGTTTCTTCACTGGCCTCGATCGCCGACGGGCGAACTGCGGTCGTCTGCGCCATGTTGCTTCCTCGCATGGATCAACTGTCACTGTCCTGCAGGCCGCCATTCGGCGCGAACCTGCTGATGGAGAAGGGTTCGATCGGCGTCGTCGTCTCGCCGCGGTCGATCAGCTCGGCCATGACGTCACCAACCCCGGGGCCGAGCTGGAAGCCATGACCGCAGAAGCCGAACGCGTAGTAGAGCCCCGAAACCCGCGCGCTCGGCCCCATGATCGGAATGTCGTCCGGAAGATATCCCTCGATCCCGCTCCAGGTGCGGATGATGTGCGCGTTCGCCAGAGCCGGAACGATGCGTCGGATCTGCCGCACCTGGCTCTCGAGCCGTTCGGGAAGCGCATAGGCACGCCGCGTCCCGGGATCGGCAGGGCCGCGATCGCCACCGCCGAAGACGATGCTGCCGCGCTTGACCTGGCGCAGATAGAGGCCTTCCTCCGTCACCTTGGTGCAAACCCCGATGACGGGCTCGATGCGGTAGGGCAGCGGCTCGGTCACCGCCATCTGCGGTCCCCGGGCGACGAGGTCGACGGGCTCGCCGAAGCGCGCCGAGAGCCGCCCGGCCCACGCCCCCGCCGAGATCATCGCGACAGGAGCGCGAAAAATCCTCCCGTCCGTGGCGACGGCCTCGAAATCCTCTCCGACCTTCTGGATCTCGGCGACCTCGGTCGCCTCCAGGACATGGGCGCCGGCGCGCACGGCCGCGCGTGCGAATGCCGGGGCTGCGAGACGCGGATTTGCGTGTCCGTCATGAGGCGAGTAGGAGCCGGCGATCGCCTCGGAGGTCAGGAAGGGAAAGCGGCTGCGCAGCGCATTCGCGCTCATCAGCTCGAGATCGAGACCGTAGGGCCGCGCATCCTCGGCGTACTGCTCGAGAACACCGAGGCTTTCCCGATTGTAGCAAATGCGGATATGTCCGCTCGCCAGGAACTCGGCGTCCTCCCCGATGAGCGAGGGCAGACGGCCCCAGATTTCGCGCGAGCGGTTGGCGAGCGGGAGCTGGGGAAGGAAGCGCCCTTGCCGGCGCACGTTGCCGAAATTCACTCCACTCGCCTGCTGGCCGATCATCCCCTGCTCGAGCAGCAGAACGGAGCGACCGCGGCGCGCGAGGAAGAACGCGGTCGCGGCCCCCATCAGCCCGCCGCCGACGATCATGACGTCCGCTGCGAGCGGCTTCATGACGCCCCCTCCTCGGTCCGACCGATGGCGAGCGCGAGCGGTTTCACCGGCGCCTGGGCCCGCAGCCGCCCGACCTGCTCGATTCCGATGCCCGCGCTCGCCGCGATGACCTCCGCGGCGGCATGACCGCAATAGCGGCCCTGACAGCGGCCCATCCCGACGCGGCTGAAGGCCTTGGCCCGGTTGACCTCGGAGCCACCCTTGACCGAGACGGCCTCGCGCAGTTCGCCGACCGTCACGCTCTCGCAGCGGCAGAGCACCGTGTCGTCGGACAGCTCTCTCGCGAGATGCGCCGGCCAGGGAAAGGCGGTTGCAAGGCCGTCGCGGAAACGGACATGGCGGGTAAGCGCACGGCGCAGCCGCGCCATCTCCCCTTGTGGCACGGCCCGCCCGCAGTCCGCGAGCACGGCGAGCCCGGCGAGACGACCCGACAGTTCGGCTCCGTCCGCACCGACGAGGCGCGCACCATCGCCGGCCAGATAGACCCCAGGGACGCTGCTCCGCCCATCGCCATCCAGCACCGGCATGAACTGTCGGGTGGTGGCATCGAAGCGCAGTTCGCAGCGCGCAAGGTCGGCCAGCTCGAGCGAGGGGCGCAGATGATACCCCATCGCGACGGCATCGCACGCGACAGTACGCTCGCGCCCGTAGTCGCAAGCGTAGCGCACGCCCGAAACGCCATCCGCGTCGCTTCCCTCGATTTCGAGGGGCGTGATGCCGGCACGCAGCTCAACTCCTGCGGCCCGCAGGTCGCGCACGAGCGAGCGTCCACGGGCCAGCACATCCGGCCGCGCGAGGAGACGGGGCAGGCCGCGCAAGCGGTCCGTCGTCGCAGCGCTGTCGAGCACGGCGGCCACCTCGGCGCCCGCCTTCATGTACTGCCAGGCGACCAGATAGAGCAGCGGCCCCGTTCCCATGAAGACGAGCCGGCGGCCGATCGAAACCGCTTGCGATTTCAATGCGATCTGCGCACCGCCAAGGGTGAAGACGCCGGCCCGTTCCCAGCCATCGACCGGCATCAACCGATCCGTGGCTCCAGCGGCGATGATGAGACGATCGAACGCCAGGACGCTCGAACGATCGCCCGAGGCGAGATGGACACGATTGTCCCAAAGCCCCCAAGCGACCGTGTCGGGCCGGTAGTCGACTCGCCCCGCTATCGCCTCGAATGCCGCGTGCAGTCCTGCGGCCTTGGCGGCATCGGCGCCGTAGACGTCGACCGGATCGCGCGAAAAGCCCGTTGGTTGGCGGCGATAGATCTGTCCCCCGTCCCGCCCTTCGTCGATCACGGTCGGGATCAGCCCGCCTGCCAGCAACGTCTCGGCGGCCCGCACTCCCGCCGGGCCAGTACCGACGATGACTACGCGAGGGTCGGCCATCGGTCCTCCGGAGCTTCGGTCAAAACCTCGATCCCCGCGGCCACCGGCGTCGTGCAGGCCCGCAGCCGCTCGCCCTGACGCGTCCACACCCAGCAATCCTGGCACGCGCCCATCAGGCAGAAGCCAGCCCGCCGCACGCCCGGCGCTCCGGTCGCACGCACCGAACTGGCGTTCATCAACACGGCAACGAGGAGTGTATCGCCAGCCAGGGCACTGGCCGGTCGACCGTCGATGGTGAATGCGACGGTCGCACGATCGGTTTCAGCAAGTCGCACGAAGCGACCAGAGCCCGGGCCCGACATGGCACCTGCCTCCTTGTGACGGCTCTATCGGTTCCATGGGAGCGCCCGAGGCGCCAATGTTTTCTGTTTGGTCAGACCAAACTTATGGTTATGCCACGGCAAACCAGCCGCCGGCCGGCGGCTGGCCGCCACCCGGGGCGGCATCGGCACTTGCGGGCCGAGGCGGTGCGCGGGTATCGACGAGGGGGCAGTGGTATCGCCAAAGGGCGATCCGTCGGGCATTGCGGAGGAAAACAATGATGGATTTCGATCCCGATGCGCTGGACATTCCGGCCGGGCACTACATCGACGCCGCGCGCGTTGCCGCGCCGGACGCACTCGATGTGCGGCGCCCGAGCGACGGGCGAGCCTACGGCAGACTTGCGCTCGCCGACGAGGCAATGGTGGCAAGGGCCGCCGAAAGCGCCCGCCGCGCCTTTCGCCGCGGCACATGGTCGAGGATCGCCCCGCGCGAGCGCGGCCGCGTCATGCGTCGCTGGGCCGACCTGATCGAGCGCGACGCGATCGCGGTCGCACGCCTCGAGGCCGTCGGCTCGACCCGCCTGATCAGGGAGGTCATCGGCTGGGACGTACCGCACGTCGCCGATATCATCCGCTTCTATGGGGAACTGGTCGACAAGCATGGCGGAGAGGTGAAAGCGACCGCTTCGCGGCACCTCGGCATGACCGTCGCCGAGCCTTACGGTGTCGTCGCGGCGATCGCACCCTGGAATTACCCTCTTGTCATTGCCGCCTGGAAGGTGGCCCCGGCGATCGCGGCTGGAAACGCCGTGATCCTGAAGCCGTCGGAGATGACGCCCTACACGGCGATCCGGCTCGCGGAACTGGCGGCGGAGGCAGGACTTCCGCAGGGCATCTTCAATGTCGTTCAGGGAGACGGGCCGACCACGGGCGAGGCACTCGTGCGCCATTGCGACGTCGGCAAGGTGACGTTCACTGGCTCCACGGCAGCCGGCGCCCGGATCATGGCCCTTGCCGCCGGACATGGACTGAAACCCGTGACGCTCGAGCTCGGCGGAAAATCACCACAGCTCGTTCTCGCCGACGCCGATCTCGCCCTCGCCTCGCGGTCCATCGCCCGCTCCATCCTCTCCAACGCCGGTCAGGTCTGCGTTGCCGGATCGCGCCTCGTCGCCGATCGCAGCATCGCTGATGATCTCATCGAACGGCTCGTTGCAGCCATGAGCCAGATCGCACCCGGACCGACATGGCACGGTGCGACGAATTATTCACCCATCGTTTCGCGCCGGCAACTGGATCGCATCGACCGCCTGGTGAGGGAATCGATCGACAGCGGAGCCGAGGCCGTCATCGGTGGACGCACTCTTGCGGGACATGGCGACGGCTGCTTCTTTTCCCCGACGATCCTGACGGGTGTGAAGGCGGAAAGCGTTGCGGTACGCGAGGAGGTGTTCGGACCGGTGCTCACGGTCGAGACATTCGAGAGCCTCGAGGAAGGCGTCGCGCTCGCGGCTCATCCGGACTACGGGCTCGCGGCCGGCGTCTACACGCGCGACATATCGAAGGCGCTCGGCGCGATGCGCGATATCGAAGCGGGAACTGTCTGGATCAACCGGTACGGACGCAGCGACGATCTCGCCATACCGACCGGCGGCTTCAAGCGCAGCGGTTTCGGCAAGGACCTCGGGCGGGAAGCCTTCGAGGCGAACCTCCGGTTCAAGAGCGTCCTGATCGATATCGCACCCTGATCGGGCGGCGGCGCCCGGTACTGCCTTGCCCGTTACCTCGCCCACCATGCGAAGCCGGGTGGCGGACGTGGTGCAAGCCTAGCGCCGGTTCTTGGCCTCGAGCGCGAGAAGCACGTCGGCCGTCGAGCCCGCGAGCAGGTCGACATGTTCGCGCATTACGCGGTGGGCATCCTCCTCGGCACCCGATGCGATCGCCTCGACGATCCGCCAATGCTCCTCGGCCGAGCGCACCATGCGCCGGGGCTGAAAACTGATGTGGCGCCGGTAGACGTTGATCCGGTTGCGCAATTTCACCGCTTCTCCCTGCAGGTAGGAATTGCGGGCACCGGCGTAAATGACATCGTGAAAAAGATTGTTGGCAGTGAAGAACCCCTCGTGATCGCTGCTGCGCGCCAGCTCTTCGCACTGGCGGTTGTATCGCCGCATCTCCTCGATCTCGGCCTCCGTCACGCGCCGCGCACAGAGCCGGCAGCAGAGGCCCTCCAGCTCCGCCATGACCGTGAACATCTCGACGATTTCCGTCGTCGTCAGGCTCCGGACGGTCGCCCCGTGGTTGCGCCGGATTTCGACCAGCCCGCTCGAAGCAAGGTGCCTGAGAGCCTCGCGGACGGGCGTGCGCGATACCGAAAAGCGCCGCGCCAGCGCCTGCTCGTCGAGCCGGTCGCCGGGCTTGAGGACATTGCCGAGGATATCGTCCTCGAGCGCCTGCACGAGACTTCCCGCGGCGTTTCCCGCCACCCTCGCGGCATTGGCGGGCCGTTCGCTCTCCGGCCCGCGCACGGCCTTCTTCCTCGTTGGCGTGCTCATTCACCCTCCTCGGCGGTCTCGGCCACGGCCTGCCGGCACCGGCCGCGCATCCGGCGGTCACACCGGCCTGACGCCACTCGAATGGTCGACGGTGATGACCAGGCAGGTGCTCTCCCGGTCGCTCTCGTTGAGTGTGTAGTGCGGATCGCCCGGCGCGAAAAGCACCGCCTCGCCACGCCTCAATGTGAAGCGCTCCGCACCCGTGTCGAAGGTCAACTCACCGTCGGCCACGTAGAAGACCTGCGACCAGTGATCATGATGGTGCAGTTCGCCCCCGCCACCCGGCGGCGCCTTGGAGACCTGCACGGAGAACTGGCTCCCCGCGAGCGGCACGATGTCGAGCACGTTGAGCCCGCCGAAGTGATTGGGTGGCGTGATGCCGGTCTTGTGGCCGTCCTTCCAGATTTTCATGTTCTTTCCCTTTCCGCCCGGCGGTGTTCCGGTGTCGACACTTGCGTCCCATTCGCTGCGAACTCGAGCGCGGGTGTCGGAACCGAAGAAAGACGAGCAACCCTATGATACGAGCCTAAGCTATCGACCCGGCATTTGATTGTGTCGCCAACCGCGACCGGGCACCGGAGTCCGTGACGCGACACTAGGAAATGAATTTCATGTAGGGGCTGATGACGGAGCGCACCGCGACCTGCACGAGCGCGGGCTTGCCGCTGGCGATCGCCTCACCGATGGCCGATGCGATTTCGCTCTCGTTGTTGCAGACATACCCCTTGCAGCCGAGCCCCTCGGCCACCTTCGCCCAGTCGCGACGCGGCAGCCCCATCTCGTAGGTCGTGCCGTATCGCATTTCCTGCGGCAATGCGATGGCACCCCACAACTCGTCGTCGAGCACGACGATCACGAACGGTCGTCCATGTCGCTCCGCGGTATCGAGTTCGGTGACGTGAAAGCCGACGCCCCCGTCGCCGACGAAGACGATGACAGGCGCACCCGGTCGAGCGAACGCGGCACCCGCGCCATAGGGCACTTCGGCTCCGAGCGCTCCCGATTGACCGGCTCGCAGGTACTGCCCTGGCGCGCGAATGCGAAGCCGTGCATCCGCCCAGAAATCGACGTTGCCGTGCGACGTCACGTAGATCGTATCGTCGGGCGCGGCGGTGACAACGGCATCCACGGCCGCGACCGGATGGAGCGCGCCGCCATTGTTCTCCACCAGCTGGCTGGCCCGCTCCGCGCGCCAGCTCGCGAGCATGCCATCCACCCAGTCGCGATCGACGGCACCGGGCGCGGCGGCGAGAAAATGCTCGACCACACTCGCCGGAGAGGCCGGGATGGCGAGTTCGGCCCTCCTGTTGCGGTGCAGCAGTTCCGGGTCCGAGGCGATCTGCGTGACCCGTGTTGCGCGCCCGAGCTTGTCGCCGAACTCGAGATCGAATTCGAAGTGATGGCCGATGAGGAACACACCGTCCGCCTCGGCGAGCGCACGCCGCAGCGTCTCGTTGCACGGACTGTAGCCCGGCCCCATCCAGAACGGATGGTGCTCGTCGACGATACCGCGCGCGAGCCGCAGCGTGACGAACGGCATTTGATGACGCTCGATCACCTCTCGCCATCCGGCACCGCCATCCCAGAACGTCTCGTCACCGAGCAGCAACAGCGGTCTTCGCGCCGCCGCGATCTCTCCGGCAAGGCTCGCGACGTCGGCGGGCCGGGGACCCGGACGCGGCACGAGACACGGCGGCCCCGATCGCCCGACCGCCGTCGTCAGCGTCGCAGCCATGATGTCGGAGGGAATTTCGAGGAAGACGGGCCCAGGCCGTCCGGCCCACATTTTCCGCCAGGCGATGTCGAGATATTCCCCGATGCGGTTCACGTCGAGCACCCGCGCCGACCATTTCGTCACGTTCGCGACCATTGGCAGCACATCGTGCGACATACCGGCGCCGCGCTCGAAGCTGCGTGTGGCGGCCTGTGCGGCGATGATGATCAGCGGGGTTCCAGCAAGTGTGGCGACGAGCGCGGGCGTGAGCGTGTTCGTCGCCCCCGGCCCGAGCGTGACGACCGCGACACCCGGCTTTCCGGTGACCCTAGAGGCGGCCTCGGCCATGAAACAGGCCGCCGCCTCGTGGCGCACGTGGACGAGCGGGAGACCAAGCTCGGCGCAGGCGCGATAAACGGGATTTATCGGTCCGCCAGAAACGGAAAAGACGTGCCCGATGCCCGCCTCCTTGAGCCAGCCGACGACCGCGGCACCACCGTCGTAATTCTGCGGCATGTCGTTCTCCGTTCCAATTCGAGTCTGCCGGCACCGTCGGCACCACCGTGTTCCGGTCCCGACGTTTGGCACCGATACGGCTGGTGTCGGAACCGAGCGTCGGATGCGCTATGCTAGTAAGCGCGGGATTTTCCGCCATCGAGCGCGATCGCTGTCCCTGTCACGAAGCGTCCGCGCGGAGAAGCGAGCAGCGCGACCATCGCGCCGAAATCGGCCGGATCGCCGAACGTGCCGACCGGCACCTCCTCGAGCCAGATACCCTCCGCCGTCGCCCGATCGACCCCCTCGCGCGCCATGGTCGCCGCGATCAGGTCCTCCATGCGGTCCGTCTTGAACGGCCCGGGACAGAGGCAGTTCACGGTGACGCCATCGCCCGCGAGTTCGATAGAAAGGGATTTTGCGAGCCCGACCATGGCCAGCCGCAGCGAATCCGACAGCACCATGTTCGGCTGTACGATCTTCACGCCGACGGTGGTGATGAAAATGATCCGGCCACTGCCGGAGCTGATGAGGTGCGGGACGGCGAGGTGACAGAGGTCGACCATGGCGAGCAGCGTTTCGTCGAGCGCCGCTTGCCAGCGCGCCCGGGTCATCTCGCTGAAGGGCCCGCTCGGCGGACCGCCCGTGTTGCCGATGAATACATCGATACCGCCGAACGTCCGGGCCGCCTCGGCCACCGCCGGCGCGAATGTGCTCGGATCGGAGAGGTCCATGGTGACAGCCGCGGCATCGGCGGCCCCGGCCGCGCGCAGTTCGCCGACGAGGCGCGCGAGGCGATCCGGATCGCGGCCCGCAACGCAGACCGCGGCCCCTTCCGCCGCGAGCGCGAGCGCACTGGCCCGCCCGAGGCCCCGCGTGGCGGCGGTCACGAGGACCCTTCTATCGCGCAATCCGAAATCCATCGAACATCCCGTTCCGAACCGCCGCCTTCACCCTGCCCGGTAGCACCGGCGCAAATCCAAGTCAAACTTCGAGGATAATAAAAAGCGTCACATTCATCCTGTTGAACGAAAACCGGTTTCGGGAGCGCGAATGACACCACACCCCGCAACCGCTTCACCTCCCGTTGCCTCCTCCAGGCGATCCGGCATCGCCCCTGCGAGCCCCCGTTCGCTCGCGCCCGAACGCCTTAGCGAACCAGTTCTTGATAATCGCCCAGAGCAATCCGAACGCATTGAGTTCACCTCCACTGCCCACCCCCCGCTGGAGACCCGAGGTTTCGGCTGCCATCGAACGATCCTGCGCACCGACCTCCTGCGTGTCGGCTGCGAGCCGCGCCTCGACGTTGCCGGCGAAATCCTCCACCAGCTTGGCTGCAACGGCTTCCACGATGCCCCCGCGCGCGAATTGGGCAAGCGCACCGGTCAGCGCATAGTCCACGTTCACCAGCACTCTCGTCGCGCGGCCCCCGTCCGCTTCCTCGAGCGTATAGCGCATGCTGCCGCGAGCCCGCGAGCCCTGGCTGCGGTCGACGCCGGTTCCTTTTATCAGACCGACATGGCGCTCCTCGTCGGCTTCGATGTCGCACTCGCCGGCAAAGCTCGCCCTGACTGGCCCGAGCTTGACCGTCATCGTCGCCTTGACGTGATCGCCAACGGGCGGCTCGGCGAGGCCGGCGCCCGGCAGACACTCGACCACCGTCGCGACATCCTGAAAGAGCGCCCAGACCCGTGCACGCGGCTGCTGCACGACGAACTCCTGCTTCAGCTCCGCCATCGTTTGCGTTTCACTCCTGGTTCGCTCGTCTTCCGGACCCCGCCGACAGCCGCGGGACCTGTCTGCCGTTGGGCGCTCCGTCCGTCAATTCATCAGCCCCGGCAGCCAGAGAACGAGCGGTGGATAGAAGATCATCAACGCCATCAGGACGAGGTTGATCGCGATGAACGGCAACGCCGCCTTGTAAATGTCGATGATGGTGACGCCACTTGGCGCGATTCCCTTCATGACGAAGAGGGAAAGCCCGAATGGGGGCGTTATCGTTGCCATCTCGAGGTTGAGCATCATGACCGTTCCGAACCAGATCGGATCCCAGCCCATCGCCTTGATGATGGGAAGAAAAATCGGCATCGTCACGAGCACGATCGAGGTCTGCTCGAGGAACATGCCGAGGATGATCACGACCAACTGCATCAGTATGAAGAGCACGATCGGGTCCACGGGGAGCCCGGTCGCGAGTTTGGTCACCGCCGAGGTAACACCCGAGAAACTGAGCAGCTGGCTGAACGCGGCCGAGCCGGTCAGGATGATCATCACCATAACGGAAAGGGCCGTCGCCGAACCGATGCCGGTGCGCAGCACCTGCCAGTTGAGGCGGCCGTATAGCCCCGCGAGCACGAAAGTGAGAAATGTGCCGATGGCCGCGGCCTCCGTCGGCGTCGCCACCCCGAAGAAGATCGAAAGGATGACGAAGACGATGATCGAGACCGGTGGCAGCAGGTGCACGAAAGTCTCGCGAAGGCGTTGGCCCATCGGCACCTCGGGCACCTCGTAGGCAGGCGCCAGCTCCGGATTGAGCGTGCACCTGACGAGAATGTACGTCGCATACATCACCGCGAGCATCAGACCCGGGACGATGATCGCGATCAGTATCTTGGCGACCGAGAACCCGCCGAGGCTCGCAAGCACGATGGCCAGCGTGCTTGGAGGGATGAGAATGGCGAGACTGCCACTCGCCAGGATCGGCCCGATCGACATCGACTTGGCATAGGCCCGCTTTTTCATCTCCGGCAGGAGGGTCGAGCCGAGGATCGCGACGCTGCCCATTGCCACGCCCGTCAGCGCCCCGAGCACCGCCCCTGTCAGGATCGCGAGAACCGCGAGGCGCCCGGCGATGAAGCCTATCCAATGGTCGAGCACCTCGATCATCTTCCTGGCGATGCCCGAATGGAACATGATCGCGCCCATCAGCACGAACATCGGGATCGGCACCAGCACGAAGGTCGAGATCGAGCTTTCTATGCTGAGGATGATCTGATTGAGACCCGAAACGCCGCCCCAGAAATAATAGACCCCGACGACGTTGACGACGAGGAAAGCGAAGGCCACCGGCAGCCCCATGAGCAGCAGCACCGCGAGGCCGGAAAAGAATGCAAGCAGATGGATCCACCACTCCATGACGGTCACTGCTCGATGTGGGGGGGCGCGAGATGCGGCCCCTGGCCACACCACGCATCGCGCGCCCGGCGAAGGAACTCGATGCCCAGCAGGAAGCAGCCGATCGGTATGGGGATGAGCCCGATCCAGCGCGGCAGCTCGAGTTCGGTCGCCACCATCACCCCGCGTGCGATCGAGAGTTGCACGGCGCCCACCCCGAACCAGGCGACACAAAAGCAGATCGCGGCGCCGATGAGGGAACTCATGAAGATGAGCCCGCGCGTCCTGCCCCCGTGTGGATTGCCGATGAGGATGTCAACGCAGACATGTCCGTTGTTGCGCAGGACCCAGATGGCGCCGAGGAAGGTCATGTAGACCATCGCCGTTCCGCTCAACTGGTCGACGCCGATTATCCCCTCACCGAATAATCCTCGAAGCGCCACCTTGAAGACCGTGGCGAGCATCACCGCAATGAGCAAGACGGCGGCGACGACGGCGAGCAGATCCACGATCCGATCATAGATCCTTTCAACGATCCGCATGATACGCTGTTCCCCTCCCCCTCGCGGGACCGTCGCCGGTGGTGACCGCGGCCGCGGGCTGGTTGCCCGCGGCAGCAACTTGCGTTGTCCGCCAGCTATTTGATCTCGAGGATGCGGGCGACGGTCTCGACCTGTTCAGGCGTCATGATGCCCTTGTAGTAGGTCCAGAGCGCACTGCGCGCGACCTCGTTCCACTTGGCGGCAGCCTCGTCGGAGAGCGTGATGAATTCCATCCCGCCTTCGCGCATCAGCTTCATCTGCTCCTGCTCGTTCTTGAGGAACCAGTCCTGGGCGAAGGTTTGCGCCTCGACGACCGCCGCAAGAAGGATGTCCTGGACTTCCTTGGAGAGGGAATCCCACTTGGCGAGGTTCATGGCGAGCCCGGCCCCGCTGCGGTACATCGGACGGTTCACCAGGTACTTGGTCACCGTCTGCCAGCCGTTGCGGGTGTATCCGTCGGCAACCGGCCAGGTGAATCCGTCGACCGTGCCACGGTCGATCGCAAGGAAGATATCGGCAGGCGGCAGGGTGATCGGCTCGGCGCCGGAGGCCTGGACGAAGTGGCGCAGGAGTGGTGCGACGCGCACCTTCTTGCCACGCAGATCGTCGATCGAGGCGACCGGGAACTTCGTCGAGAGGAAATGTGTGCCGACACCGACATCCGCGGCCGCGTGCGCAAGATAGCGAACGCCCTTCTTGGCGAAGAGATCGACGAGATACTGGTACATCTCGTGACCGGGACCACCGTCGGCGATCTTCATCGACGACATCTCGGTGACGTCGCCCCCAGGCACCACGCCCGCCCAGTAGTTCGGCGCGCCGTACCAGACGTCGAACACGCCGTTGACGAGCGCTTCGGGCTGGTCGAACGTCGGGATGACGTCGGAGTGGCCGATGTACTTGATCTCCACCTTGCCGGCGCCGAGCCTGTTCACGGCCTGCATGAATTGATTGCCGATCTCGGCGGTCGGTGAGGGGCCGATCGGGAAGGACCCGATCATCCGCAGCGTAACCGTTTCCGCGAAGGCCGCCGTGGCGCTGCCGGCAACGACGGCGACAGCCAGAGCCCGCAGGGCGTTCCTAGCCAATATCCTCATTCCATCCTCCATTCGTTCCTCCCCGATGAAGACGGGCGAACCGCGGCTCCGACCAACCCGAGCAGGGCGCCGGCGCGGAGGACAGCCTAGAACGCCCTCGCGGCTTGTGTCTACAATGCATTTATCATTGCATACAAAACGAGCGCTGACTAACTTCGTCTGGCGCACAATCGGGCACCGGGCATATTCCTGGGAGGCCTGATCCCGCGCGCAGGGGATCGGGCGACCGGACGGGAACCAGCATGAGGCCAGCGCCATTCGCCTACCATCGGGCAACCAGCCTCGAGCACGCACTCGCGCTCCTGGCAGAGCACGGCGAGGATGGCCGGCCACTGGCGGGCGGACAGAGCCTCGTTGCCATGATGAACCTCCGGCTTGCCCGCCCCCGTCACCTCGTCGACATCAATGATCTCCCCCTCGAGGGCATCGAGCAGGTGGGTGACGTGATCCGGATCGGTGCGCTGGTGCGCCACGAGCGCTACCTGCGGGACGACCTCGTTGCCCGATATTTCCCCGTTATCCGGGAAGGAGTCGCCTGCATCGGCCATCCGACCATCAGACGCAACGGCACGACCGGCGGCAGCCTCTCGCACGCCGACCCGAGCGCCGAACTCCCACTCCTTGCCCGTTTGCACGATGCCACGATCGTTGCCGCCTCCCTGCGTGGGACACGCCGCATCGCCAGCGCGGATTTTTTCCGCGGCGCTTATGAGACCGCCCTCGAGCCCGGCGAGATGCTGACCCACGTCGAATTCACGCTGCCCAACTCGCGACCCTTCGGCGCTTTCCTCGAGATGAGCGAGCGGCGCGGCGATTTCGCGATCGCCGCCGTTGCGGTGGTGATGGAAGAAGAGGCCGGCACCATTCGAAAAATCGCCATTGCCTGTTCGGGAGCATCGCAGATTCCGATCCGCGCGCCGGGCCTCGAGGCAGCGCTCGCCGGCCAGTCGGTCACCGCGCTCGCCGTTGCCGGGAGCGCGATCGATGCGTTCACCGCAACCCTCGCGCCGCCCGGTGACATCGTTGCAACGAGTGACCACAGGCGGAGGCTGATCGCGGCGCTGCTCGCACGCGCGCTCGCCTCGGCCGGCGAACGCACGAGGGAGGGACGATGATCGAGATCACGCTCGTCGTGAACGGTGACCGGCGCAGCCTCAGGGTCGAGGCGAGGCGTCTCCTCGCCGATGTCCTGCGCGAGGAATTCGACCTTGCCGGCGTCCACATCGGCTGTGCCCAGGGCTCCTGCGGCTGCTGCACGGTCCATGTCGACGGCGTGCCACGGCTGTCCTGCCTGACCTTCGCCGTCCAGTGCGACGGGAAGTCGGTCCGAACCGTGGAGGATATCGGGGGCCCGGCGGCGGAGCACGCCTTGCAGCAGGCGTTTCGCCGCGCGCATGCTCTCCAGTGCGGCTATTGCACCCCCGGCTTCATCATGACGCTCGCGCCCTTCGTCGAGGCCATGGCGACCGAGAACCGCTTGCCCGACGAGAATGAAATCCGCGATGCGATGAGCGGGAACATCTGCCGCTGCACCGGCTATCAGGGGATTGTCGAGGCGGTTCGCCAGGCGATCGCCGAACGGATAGGAACTGGAGCACCAGCATGACCACGGCCGCCGATCGCCCGAGACACGTCGGCGCACGCGTCGAGCGCATCGAGGACACGCGCCTCCTCTCCGGTGGCGCACGCTATATCGACGACATCCGCCTTGCCCGCATGCTGCACCTGCGCTTCGTGCGCGCGGAGATGGCCCACGCCCGCATCCTCGGCATCGACATCGGCGCGCTCGGCGATCTCCAACACCCGACACGCGTCTTCACCGGTGCCGACATCGGCGGGCTCGCCATCAAGGCGCACCAGGACGTACCCGAGTTCCAGTATTCCGAGCAGCCGCTGCTCGCCCGGGACCGCGTGCGCTTCGTCGGCGAACCGGTGGCCGCCGTCCTCGCCGACGATCCCTACATCGCCGAGGATGCCGCCGAACTCGTGTTCGTCGATTACGATCCCCTCGAGGTCGTGGCCTCCATGGAGGCCGCGCTCGATCCGGCCAGCCCGCCGCTATTCGATGGCTGGAATGGCAACGTCTTCGTCGAGCGCCAGATGAAGGGAGGCGATATCGAAAGGGCCCGCGCCGCCGCCGCCCACATCATCCGCCGCACGTATTCGACGCACCGCCAGGCCGGCGTGCCCATGGAGGGGCGCGGCGTCGTCGCCCGCTACGATCCCGCCGACCGCTTCCTCACCGTCTGGTCCTCGACACAAATCCCCCACCTCGTGCGTACTTACATTGCCGAGGAACTCGGCTTCCCCGAACAGCGCCTCCGGGTCGTGGCCCCGGACGTCGGTGGCGGCTTCGGCGTCAAGGGACAGGTCTTTTCCGAGGAAGTGCTTGTCGCCTGGCTCGCGCTCGAGACCGGGCGGCCGGTGAAATGGATCGAGGATCGCCGCGAGCATCTCCTCGCCAGCATCCACGCCCGCGACCACCGCCACACGCTCGAGGCCTACGTCGCCGCGGACGGGCGCATCCTCGGGCTGAAGGCCGATATCAGCGTCGACGTCGGCGCCTATTCGACCTTCCCCTTCACGGCGGCGGGCGATCCCGGCATGGCGGCCAAGGTCATGCCGGGCCCCTACGACTTCCAGCACTACGAGGCGACGTTCCGCGCCCTCGCGACCAACAAATGCCCGATCGGCACCTATCGCGGTGTCGGCCGGCCGTCGGCGGTCTTTGCCCAGGAACGCCTGATGGACGACATCGCCGATGAACTCGGCATCGATCCAATCGAGCTCCGGCTGCGCAACGTCGTGCGTGTTTTTCCGTACACCAACGCGCTCGGCTTCACCTACGACCCCGGCTCCTATGCCGAGTGCCTCGAAAAGGCGCGCGAACTTCTCGCCGACGACATCGCCGAGGCAGCCAGCCTCAGGGGGCACCCCGAGCGCAGGGTCGGCGTCGGCATCGCGTGCTTCATCGAACAGAGCGCCCACGGCACGCCCGACTTCACGCGCCGCCGCGTGCCCATCGAAACCGGCTACATCGCCGCCCGGGTCGCGATGACACCGGATGGTGGCGCCGTCGTCGACATCGGCCTGCAGAGTCATGGCCAGGGCCACGAGACGGTGATGGCGCAAGTCGCCGCCGACGCCCTCGGCATCGCCCCAGGGGACGTTCACGTCCGTCACGGCGACACCCTCACCACCCCCTATTCGGTCGGCACGTGGGGCAGTCGCGGCGGCCCGCTCGGCGGCGGCGCGGTGCACGTCGCGGCGAGTGAAATCGCGGAAAAACTCCGCGCGATCGCTGCCCACCTCCTCCAGGCGTCCGAGCGGGAGATCACGCTCGGCGGCGGGCGCGCGTTCGTGACCGCCGCACCCGACCGTCACATTCCGATCGCGCGGCTCACGCGCGCCGCACTCCGTAACGTCGACCGGTTGCCTAAGGGCATGGCGCCCGGACTCGAGGCGCAATGCTCCCTCGATGGCCCGAGAGACGGAACCTATTCCAATGCGGTGCACGCCGCGGTCGTCGAGATCGAACTCGCAACCGCCAAGATGCGCCTCAAGCGCTTCATCGCCGTCGAGGATTGTGGACGCATCCTCAACCCGCTCGTTGTCGATGGTCAGGTGCGCGGCGGCATCGTGCAGGGCATCGGCTCGGCGATGTTCGAGCAGTTCGTCTACGACGAGGAGTGTCAGCCCCGCACGGTGACCTTCGCCGACTATCTGCTGCCGCTCGCGCCGGAGATCCCGACCATCGAGGTTCACCACATCGAAACGCCGACGCCGCTGACGCCGCTCGGCGCCAAGGGGCTCGGGGAGGGGGGTGCCATCGGGCCGGCGGCCGCCATCGCCAATGCGGTCGCCGATGCGCTCGAGGTGCCGGTGTCCTCGACCCCGCTCAACGCGGACGCGCTCTGGCGGCTGATCAACCGATGACACCCGCCGGGTGGCAAGGGCCCGGGAACGCAAGGCCGCACCCAAACTTCATCGAGGACCTCCGGCGCTCCCGAACCCGAGCCCTTGGAGATAGATGAGCAGCGCCGACTCGAGCAGTTCCTCGGCCGAGATCGGCGCCTTGCGCCGCGCCCCGTCGCCCCTGAGGAACAGCGAGGCGATGCCGTGCGTCAGACTCCAGATGTGCAGGCTCATCATCATCACTGGCGGACGGTTCGCGGCCGGCAGGGTCTCGACCAGCACCGACACCGCCGTGCGCAGGACATTGAAGGCGCGGTCCGACGAGTGGGCGAGGGGAGTTCCGGGCGTGATCGCGATTCCCGCCTCGAACATCGCCTGATAGTCGGCCGGGTGCTCACTGGCGAACCGGAGGTAGGCACGCCCCAGGCGGTCGAACGCCGCGAGCGGGTTCGGCCGGCCGCCATCCCATGCCGCCTGCAGCGCCGCCTCGAAGCGGTCGAACCCCTGGCGCGCGACATCGGCCAGCAGGTCGTCCTTGTCCTTGAAATGACGGTAAGGGGCCGCCGGGCTGACCCCCGCCAGGCGCGCCGCCTCCGCGAACGTGAAGCCCGACGCCCCCTTCTCACCGATCAGCATGCGCGCCGCCGCGATCAGCGCTTCGCGCAGATTGCCATGATGATAGCCCCTTCGCTTCTGGGGCTCGTCGTCGTCATGAAAGGTCATTGTCGCGCCGCGTGCCTGGCTCGCTCATACCGAGAGGTCTAGCACGCGCCGGCCCTCCCGCCACCGGCAGGTGCGGCCGGCGGCACGCGTGCGTCACCGGCAGTAGGTGCGCCCCGGCTTGCCATGGCGCGCGAGATCGAGGTGGAAATGGTCGCGGTGCGCCTGGTCGGCATTGGGGCCGAGCACGGTCGTGAAGATGCCGCAGGCGCCGCGATGAATCTCCCGAAGGAAGGCTTGCTCACCACTCCGGCCGCGCCAGCCCTGGAGAACGCTCACCTCGCGGCCGTTGGCAAAGCGAAAGACGCTGAAATCGATGGCATTGGCAAAGCCGTGCTCCGAGAGCTTGGCGCCCGCCTGATGGTTGCGCGGCCGACAGGCATAGGAGGCGGCCACCTTCATCTCGACGATCGGTGCACCGATATGGCGGACAGCCGCCGGTTGGACGACTTCGTTCATCCAGCGATCGAGCGCCGGCACCATCGGGCATCGGAGCGTGGCCGGTGGCGCGAGCCGAGTCCGCCCGCCATCGGTTGCGTGCACGGCCAGCGGGCGCATCGCCCCACAGACCGATGGCCCGCCGAGTGCCGCCCGCTCGCGCACCCATGGCGACCGGTCGGCAACCCCCGTCAGGAGACAGGCCTGCTCCTCCTCGGCACGCCATGGCGCATCGGTCGACACGAACGGCTGACTGCCGCCGCACGACGCCAGCAGTAATGTCGCGGCCAATGCCGCCCATTTGGAAAAACGCTCACACCCCATGAGAAGGAAACATCGCCGAATTGCCCAAACAAACAATGAAGCAATGTTCCTGGCACAACGGATTGTCGCGGCCGGGGCGAGCGCTGGTCAGGCCAGCGGCGATCGGGCGGTGATTTCGTGACGAAAGTCCGTCTCTTGGCTTTCGTCAGGGCTAGCGCGCAAACGCGCTGCCCGACGCATTGTGGCCATCGGGACCGTTCGCTTGCATCAGCGGTCGACCATCGCTCTCGCGATGGCCACGGCCAAGCCCGGATCAGGTCGAAGAGCGCGGTGGGGCCGAAGGCACATTCGGCACGGGTGCCGGCTGCATTGGGGTGAAGTTGAGCCCGCAGGACTTCTGCAGATTGGCTTCCTCGATGGCCTTCATCTGACCGCGCAGGTTGGCGAGTTCGGCCGCGGTATGGCCGTCGCCGCCACTCACCAGCAACGCCGCCGGCCAGAAGATCACGAGCGCGACGCCCGTCGCGACGGCATCGGAGGTCGCCTTCTGGTCCTGCTCGCCCGCGGCTCGAACCGCCGCATAGCTGACGCGCTGCGCCTCCGCCGCGAGCTGTTCGCACGATAGGCCCTGGTAGAGGACGGGGCTGACATAGGATGCCTGGATGCTTTCCGAGCTGCTGGCACACCCTCCGAGCAAGGCCAACGCGACACCGAGCGCCGCCACCGGACACCCACGCCTCAATTCTCGCCAACCGCTTGGAATTCTGTCGAACATTGCTTCGCTCTCGCTTGCTCACCGACGCGTCGGACCGGAACCTGCCCTGCAACCCATCGCAGGGCCCGCCGTGCCCCAATCCCCGTCGGCCAGCCACCTGCGGCACCGACGCTAGGCAGGTGCTGAACGACTGACAATCGGATTTGCGCGCCTCGAGCAGAACGCTGTCGATTGTTGCTTCGGCACCACCGATGCCCCCGCAGGTGACGGGCGACAGGGAGGGCACGCGTCGGCTGCCGAGCGCCCCTCCCAGCGGCTCAGTCCGCCGGGCGCACCGGCGCGGGCGCCCCCGGCCACACCACTTCCGAGCCCGGCGCTGGAGCCCGCGGAACGAGATGCGCGAGCATGAGCGAGACAAACGCCATACCCGCCCCCAGCAGGAAGACGGCGGAGGGATCGCGCAACCACACATAACCGAGGGCGACCGGCAGGAAGACCGCCGCGATATGGTTGATGGTGAATGCGACACCCGTCGACGGCGCGATGTCGGCCGGGTCGGCGATTTTCTGGAAATAGGTCTTTATGGCGATCGCGAGTGCAAAGAAGGCGTGGTCGACGATGTAGAGTCCCGCCGCCACCATCGGATCGTCGACGAAGGCATAGGCCGTGAAAACACCGACGAGGCCAATGTATTCGATGATGAGTGCCCGGCGTTCCCCGATGTACGCGATGAGCCGCCCGATCCGCGGCGCCAGGAACATGTTCATCACGTGGTTGACGAGAAACAGCGTCGTGATCGCCGTAACAGAATAGCCGAACTTCTCGACCATCATGAAACCGGCAAAGACGATGAAGATCTGACGCCGCGCGCCGCTCATGAATACGAGCGCGTAATAGAGGCCGTAGCGCTTGCGCACGATCAACTCGCGTCGTTGCACAACCTCCTGACGGAACATGGGAAAGGCGAGCCAGGCCATGAGCGTGATGGCGAGGGTTGCCGCCCCGGCGATCAGATAGACGTTCGCAAAGCCGAGACCGAGCAATTCGAACGTGAGATAGACGAGCCCATAGCTCCCCAGCGCGGCAAGCGAGCCGGCCGCCGCTATCCGCCCGAGGTCCTGCGCCGCTCGGTGTTTTGGCAGCCATTGCAGCGCCAGCGACTGGGCAACGGTCTCATAGTAATGGAAGCCGAGCGACATCAGCATGGTGGTGGCATAAAAGCCGTACTCGCTCGGGAAATAGCCGGCGAGCGCCGTGCCGAGCCCGAGCGCCACCAGCGAGATGAGTGCGAGCGGCTGCTCGCGCATCACGAGCAGGATGAACACCACTCCGAAAGAAAGAAACCCCGGGATCTCGCGCAGCGACTGCAGGATGCCGATTTCCCGCCCGGAAAAGTCGATCTCGCCGATCGCGAAGTTGTTGAGCAAAGTGAACCAGGTCTGATGCGCGAGTTGCATGGCCGCTGCGAGCAGCATGAGCAGCACGAGCGGTGATCGCCACGCGCCCGCAGTTGCGCCGGCGCCCGTGCCAGCACCGCCGAACGAAACGTCAGGCCTGCCGGCGGATGCGGATGATGGAGGCCTGTCGAACGGCGTCATGCCTCCTCCTACCACTCCAAACCCGGCCGGCGCCATGCCGAAAGACGCAGCGCTCCAACGCCCTCGCCGCCGTCATCCGAGCAGCAGTTCGCCGACGCCCAGCACGACCAGCACGCCCGCGACGCCCCAGAGCAGCACCCGTCCTCGCATCGCCAACGTCGCGCGCGGCAGCATCAAGAGCGTCGACAGCATGCCCGCGCCGAGGAGATTGATGACCCCCGCCCCCGCCGCGCCGAGCCCGCCAACCGAGCGACCGCCACCGCCCACCACGATCGCGGCCGCGATCCCCAGCAAGAGGGCACCCATCAACCGCAAATAGAACGACTGATCGCTCTTGGGCAGCCCGAACGCCGCGACCGACACTCGCGGGATGAAAACGAGAAATGCGCCCGCCACGATTTTGACGAGCGCATCGAGCCATAGCAACTGATCAACCATGCAGGGACTACTTCGAGTCCCCTGGCGCGAAGACCTTGCGGCGGTCGAAGGGCTTGGGCTTGTTGGAGACCGGCGTCGAGAGCCAGCTGAGGAGGCCGGCCTCCTCCTCGTCGTTCTTCTTGGGCGCACGCGGGGGCCGCGTGAAATCGCCTGCGACCATCGGCGGCAGATCGGCGCGGATTTCGCCGAGCACAGCATCGGTGCAGTAGGCCGGCGCTTCCGGCAGGCGCTTGGCGACGGAGACCTCGGTGAAGCGAACGGTCTGCTCGATCTTCGAGAGCTGCTCCGGTGGCGTACCGTTGCGGGCTTCGAACGCGAGATATCCGGCGCGCACCTTGTCGGGTTCGAAATAGAAACCGCAGTGCCTTGCCCGCGCCATGGTCCAGCCGACATGCATCGGCTTGGCCATGGGATCGACCGGCGCTTCCACCGCCGTGGCGACCGGCACCGCCGGTTGCGCCGCAACGAGTGTCGGCTGTACGACCGGCGCATCGGGCGTGCGACCCGTGGTGAACGACGTCGTCCCGCGCGGCCGCTGCGCGGTCGCGTTCGCCTGCTGGCTGGCACCGGGCTGTGTCGAGGCTTGACCCGGTTGCCCTGGCGCGGTCGTCTGCCCCGCCGTGGCGGGACCAGGAACCGCGGCTGGCGCCCCGGCGGCCGGCTGCGGCAGGCTGGCGCTCTGGGTCGCCGGCACATCCGCGCTACTGGAGCCGAGTATGCCACCCAACCCGCCACTGCCGGAGCTGGAGCATCCGGCGAGCGCGATGGCCCCCGATACGGCCACGATGATGCGGAATCCACACATGTTTCGACCAGTCGCGCCGAATCGGGGCGACGTCAAGGCCGACGCGTGCTCCGTATGCATTTGCCGTGGGTGATGCCCCCCGGCCACGCCCACGCCCGCCCCCGTGACAGGAGCCCCGCGGCCGGCTATGGCTCCGCCATGAAAGCGGGCAACAAGAAGACCGGGGCGAGGCTGCGTGTCGTCCTCGAAACCGACATCGCGATCGGACCCGGCAAGGCCGACCTGCTGGAGGCCATCGCCGAAGCGGGCTCGATTGCCGCCGCCGGGCGCAGCATGGGCATGAGCTACAAGCGCGCGTGGCTGCTCGTCGAATCCATGAACGCCTGCTTCAAGGCCCCCCTCGTCGAGACTTCACGCGGCGGCAATGCCCGTGGCGGCGCGCAACTGACCGACGAGGGCCGCCGCGTCCTCGCCTGCTACCGGCGCATCGAGGAGATCACCGACGCGGCGATCGCCGATGAACTCGCCAAACTGCGCGCCATGCTGGTCAGCGAATCCGACAACTGAGGACCCTGCACGACGATCGATCATTCGAGCAGCGGCAATTGGTTGTCAGGCCCACTGCCATCCGTTACTCTTGTCGCCGATATGTACGGTGAAACATGTCGGAGTGGGCGCATGCGTTGGGCCATGGCCGCCATGTCGATGCTGGTGCGGACCGCGCCGCTGCGGTTTCCGGCCGTCCTCTCCGCCGCCCTCGCCGTGCTGCTCGCGGCACCCGCCGTCGGAGCTTCGGGACTGCGGGACCGGGCCGCCGATGCGCGCCCCCTCGTCGCCGTTGCCGCCAACTTCGCCGACGTCGTGACGGAGCTCGCTGCCGCCTTCGCGGCCTCGACCGGTCACGAGCTGCGCATCACGACCGGCTCCACGGGTAAGCTCTATGCCCAGATCAAGGCCGGCGCCCCTTACGACATCCTGCTCTCGGCCGACGAAATCACGCCCGAGCGGCTCGAGAACGAGGGGGCCGGCGTCCCCGGCACCCGCTTTGCCTACGCCTATGGCCGTCTCGTGCTCTGGAGCAGTGATCCTTCGCGCGTCACCCTCGACGGGGTGGCTGCACTGCGCAGCCTCGAGCGCGGCCACCTCGCGATCGCCAACCCGGAACTGGCGCCCTATGGCCGCGCGGCCCGCGAAACGCTCGAGAGCCTCGGGCTCTGGGATCGCCTCCAACCGCGCATCGTCATGGGCCAGAACATCGGTCAGGCGCATTCCCTGGTGGCGAGCGGGGCGGCCGACCTCGGCCTCGTTGCCCTTTCCGCGCTCAAGGGCCCCCGCGCCCCGGCCCGCTCGAGCCATTGGGAGGTTCCCGGCCATCTCCACCGGCCGATCCGTCAGGACGCGGTCCTGCTCTCGCATGGTGCCTCGAACGACGCGGCCCGCGCGTTCCTCGCCTATCTGGCCTCCCCCCCGGCGCGCGCCGTCATTGCTCGCCACGGCTATGCGACGGCCCCCGGCTCATGAGCCTGCCGGACCTCGCCCCGCTCTGGCTGACGATGCACCTTGCGCTCGTCACCACGCTGGCGCTCCTCCTCGTCGGCACACCGCTCGCCTGGTGGCTCGCCCGCACGCGTTCGCCCGCCAAACCCTGCATCGAGGCGGTCACCGCACTCCCCCTGGTTCTGCCGCCGACCGTGCTCGGTTTTTATCTCCTCATCCTCCTGAGCCCGACCGCCCCCATCGGCGGCGCCTTCGTGAGGCTGACCGGCGAGACGCTCACCTTCTCGTTCACCGGCCTCGTCATCGCATCGATGCTCTATTCGCTCCCCTTCATGGTGCAGCCGCTCCAGACGGCCTTCGAGGCGATCGGTCCGGGACCGATGGAGGAGGCCGCGAGCCTCAGGGCCTCTCCGACAGATGCGTTCCTCACCGTCGCCATGCCGATGGCACTGCGCGGCTTCGTCACCGCCGCCGTGCTCACCTTCGCGCACACGGTCGGCGAGTTCGGCGTGGTTCTCATGGTCGGTGGCAACATCCCTGGCACCACCAAGGTGGTCTCGATCGCCATCTACGAGCATGTCGAGACGATAAACTACGCCGAGGCGCACGGCCTTTCCCTCATCCTTCTCGCCTTTTCGTTCCTCACGCTGCTCGTCGTCTACGTCGTCAACGGGCGCCTGCCGCGCCAGGCGGGTGAACGGTGAGCGGCCTCGTCGTCGACGCCCGCGTCCGCTTCCCGGGTTTCGCGCTCGAGGTCGCCCACGACTTCACCCTCGGCGGCATCACCGCGCTCTTTGGCCCGAGCGGCTGCGGCAAGTCGACGCTGCTTCGCATCATCGCGGGCCTCGAGCCGCGCGCGTCGGGCCTCGTGCGCCTCGGCTCCGAGAGCTGGCTCGACAGCGCCGCCGGCCTCCGGATGCCGACGCATCGCCGGGGCGTCGGCGTCGTCTTCCAGGACAGTCGCCTCTTTCCCCATTTGACCGTCACGGGCAACTTGCGCTATGCGGCCGCCCGCTCGGCCCACATCGCGAGCCCGATCCACTTCGACGGCGTCGTCGAGGCACTCGACCTTGCGCCCCTCCTGGACCGTCGCTGCACGGCCCTTTCGGGCGGCGAACGTCAGCGTGTCGCCATCGCCCGCACCCTCCTCTCGCGTCCGCGCCTGATGCTCATGGATGAGCCCCTCGCCGCGCTCGACACCGCGCGCCGGGCAGAAATCATGCACCATATCGAGCGTTTGCCGACCGAGTTCGCCGTGCCGGTCATCTACGTCACGCACGCCATCGACGAGGTTGCCTGGCTCGCCAATCATCTCGTGGTTCTCGCCGCCGGCCGCCTCGTGACGCATGGTCCGGCCGGGGACATCCTCGAACGCCTCGACCTGCATCCGGCCACGGGTCGTTTCGAGGCGGGCGTCGCGGTGACGGCGCGCGTCATCGGCCACGATCCCGTCTTCCGGCTGACGAAGCTGGAAATCTGCGGTCAGGCCATGGAGATGCCGACGACCGAGCCCGCATTGCCGGTCGCGAGCCTCGTTCGCCTCCGGATCCGTGCCCGCGACGTCAGTCTCGCCATCGAGCGCCCGGCCGGCGTCAGCATGCGCAACATCCTCGCCGGCACCGTCGTCGGCATCGAGGAGGAGCCGGCGACCGCCTTCGCCGAAACACTCGTCGACATCGGCGGCACGCGCCTGCGGGCACGCATCACGCGGGCCGCTGTAGCCGATCTCGGCCTTGCCGTCGGCCGTCCGGTCTTCGCCATGTTGAAGGCGACGGTGATCGAGCGGCGCGCCCTCGGCCTGCCTCCCGGCCGCGCGAGCCATGCGCCCGGCACAACCCGGGATGCACCATGAGGAGCCTTCCGAACCTCCGGCGTCCGAGATTGCCCAAAGCCGGAATCTATGGTCATTGAAACCCGTCACCATCGCTCGATCCGGGCAAGGTGGAATGTCGCTGCCGGCGCGAATTGCAGGCAGTCCGGGCAGTGGCATTCGAGGTTGCTCGGCCGCGCCAGGACGCGATACTCTTCGTGCCTTGCCGGGCAGGTCTAGTATTCCGCAACCGGCCCCACATCGATCTGCCGTTTCGAGGAGAGAACGATTGAGCGTCGCAGGATCTGGCGCGCGACCGGTATCGGCGACGGGGCAGAGCGTCCTGCGAACTCTGCTGCTCACTCTCACCTACCCCCATCGCGCCTCCTACTACGATGATTGGCGCGACGCCTTCTGCAACAGCCAACAGTTCGAATGCGAGACGGTGAACGTCCGCGATCTGCGCCCCAGGACCCTGGCGGCGATGGTGGACGAGTTCGATGCGGTCATCATCCTGCATGCCTGCAACGGTGACACGCTCGACTACCTCGCGCCGATCGCCCCGGTGCTCGGCAATCGGCGACGGGCTCGGCTGCTGAGCTTCGTTGGCAACGAATACAACTCACCCTACGTCTCGACCGTCGAGCGCTTGCGGCTCCTTGGCGAGGCGCGTTGCGACCTGATTGCAACGCAACTCCTGCGCGAAGCGGGGGAATTCCTCTACCAGGGCTGCGGCGCCCGTATCATCTCCGTGCCGCATGCGCTCAATCCCTTCGCCTTCCGCCCCGGCCCGCCCGACGAGCAGCGCCGCCTCGACATCGGCTATCGCGGATACCGCTACCCGAACTACCTCGGCGACGACGATCGCAACCGGCTCATCGATTTCTTCCGCACGTACGCCTGCAATCACGGCCTCCTCATCGACGTCGCCGAGGATCGCCGCCTCGATCGCAGCCAGTGGTCGGAATTCCTCGCCCAATGCCGTGGAACGATCTCGAGCGAGGCCGGCAGCTGGTATCTCGAACGCGACGATGCCCTCGTCGGCCGGATCCATGCCTACCTCAGCGCCAGGCGATCCGGTGTCGTCATCAGCAACACCAGCCCGCTGCGACGCCTCGCGCGCCGCCTGCCATCGTCCGTCAAGGCCGGCCTCTGGTCGCTCCTCAAGCGGGGCCCCGTCAAGTTCGAGATCATCGACGACTTCAACACACCCTTCGCCGAACTCGACGAACGGTTTTTCCGCACCGCACGCCGAGCCGAGATCTACGGCAAGGCGATCTCGTCCCGCCACTTCGACGCCATCGGCAGCAAGACCTGCCAGATCATGATCCGCGGTCGTTTCAACGACATCCTGACGGCCGACGAGCACTACGTCGCCGTATCGCCCGACCTCTCGAACGCCGGCGACGCCATCGAGCGCTTCAAGGATCGGACCGAGCGGTCCCGCATCGTGCAGGCGGCCTATGATCACGTGCTTTCGGCGCACACCTATTCGCACCGCGCCGCCAGCGTGCGCGCCGCCTTCGATGCCTTGCCGGCATGAACTCCGCGCACGCTTTCGCCCTGCGGTCGCCGACCGGAGGCCGTCGAGGGAAAGGCCAGCATACCGAGGTACGCGGGGCGCGAGATCAGCGTGCGGCCTCTCCGAGATAGGTCCGCACTTCCGGAAGGAAATGGGCGTGGCTCATCATGCAGCGCAGGATCGTCGTCCGGTTCGCCCGCGTCCATTCGACCGTGCGTCGCAGCCCTTCCTCGTGCCCGACACTGGCGACGAACCCGAGCTTTTCACGCGCCTTGCCAGTGGAAGCAAAACGCTGACCGGAGCGGTCCCAGTCGCGCGCCGGCTTGAGTGCGATGGCGGTCGGATTGCCGGTCGCGGCATTGACCCGCTCAGCGAGTTCGAGGATCGTCGTCTCCACCCCTGAGCCGAGGTTGTAGATCTCCCCGGGCTCGCCCCTGAGAGCGCAGGCCATCAGCCCCCGCGCCATATCCTCCACGAAGATGAAATCGCGGCTCGCGATGCCCCCGTTCTCGACCGGCAGCGCCTCGCCGTGCAGCGCTTTCCAGATGAACGTCGGCGTCACGTTACGCCAGACCGTCGCCGGCGTCCCGCGCCAGCGCCCGGCCCCGAGAATTTCCCCTGGGCCGTACACGTTCTGGAAACGCGCCTTGACGAACGGCATGCCATGGCGGGTGAAATAATAGTTGCCGTACATCTCCCCGATCAGTTTGGAGATCGAATAGGGGCTGTCGTGGAAGAGCGAAACCGGAGCATCTTCCGTCGTCGCGCTCGCGCCATCGAAGGTCTTTGCAGCCACCGCGCATCCGGCGGCCGAATAAACCACCTTGCGGAGCGTCTTGATGTCCTTCAAGCGCTCGAAGAGCTTGAGCGTGGTGAGCGTGTTGTTCTCGTGGTCGGCGAGCGGATCGTGGATCGACGACTGGTTGCCGTGATAGCAGGCGAGGTGATAGGCGAAATCGAGATCGTCATCGAGCCCAGCGAGGATCCGCTCCGAGGTGATCGGCCCCGAAACGAGGCGCACCGCCGGATGGTCCGGCACGTTCACCGGATCGGCGGAAAGGAAATTATCGACCACCGTCAGCCGCCGCGGCTCCTCGGCGAGGATCGCCTTGACGAGGTTCGACCCGACGAACCCGCCCCCCCCGACAACCAGCACGTTCCGTCCGGCGAAGCTCTCGTTCATTGATGTCCTCTCGAGGAGTGGTCGTCCCTGGCCCCGGGACCGGTCACGGCACCCAGCTCAGCTATTGCCGGCCGGCGGCGCCTTGAGGTGGCTGTAGATCGCGGTGACGCCATGCTCGTCGTACCAGGCCAGCATCCGCCGGATCGTCTCCGCGAAGGCATAGCGCGGCCGCCAACCGAAAACAGCCATCGTATGCGTGGGATCGAGCACCACCGCGGGCACATCGTCCGGCCCCGGATCGACTTCCGGAACCGGCTCCTTCAATTCGATCCCGAGGTGCTCGACGACGATGTCGAAGATTTCCTTGATCGTGTGGCCCGTTCCCGTCGAGACGTTGTAGATGCCGGTCGGCGCGCCATCGGCCATCACCAGATCCATCATGGAAAAGAAATCATCCATGTCGACGAAGTCGCGGACCGTGCGCGAGCAGAAGCAGGATTTGCCGGCCTTGAGCCGTGTGTAGAACGTCGGAATCGGCCCGATCGCGAGCCGGGGCCCCGTCACGTTGGCGAGCCGGAGGGAAACGAACGGCAGGCCGGACATCGCCAGGTAGCTTTCGCCCGCCTGCTTTGAGATACCGTAGCTCGTGAACGGGCGCGCCGGTGCATCGACCGCGATCGGCACGCTCGCCGGGCGGCCGTAGCCGAGGGCGGTATGGAAGTTGACGAACCGCGCCACCCCCGCCGCTTTCGCCGCCTGGACGACGTTGATCGTGCCCTCGACGTTGGTCCGCGCATCCTCGAGCCAGTCGTCGGGGTCCTTGTATGCGGCGGCCGAGTGGATGACGTGGCTCGGCCGGAAGCGCTCGAACGCACCGTTCACCAGCGCCCGGTCGGCGACGCTGCCGGTGACGATCTCGAGCCGAGGGTGGCTCTCCGGTAGCGAACCGCGGTGGCCCGTCGCGAAGTTGTCGACGACCAGGACCTCGTGTCCCGCCTCGAGATAGCGCTCCGTGAGGCCCGAGCCGAGCGTTCCGGCACCGCCGGTGATGAGGATCCGCATCGAAATCCCCCCTCAGGCCTTCTTGATCTCGCCGCGCGCTTCCTTGAGGTGTGTATACCCCCCCTGGACGCCATGCCTCGCCCACCGCTCGACCGCGACCCGCGCGATCTCGTCGAGCGCCGTGAAGCTCACCTCGCCGAAATCCGAGAACGTCCGCGAGGGATCGAGCAGGATCGAGGGCGCATCGTCCGGACCGAGCGGCTTGACCTCGGGCTCCGGATATTCGTTGAGCTTCATGGCTCCAACCACGGCGTCATAGAGTTCCCGGATCGCGACATCTTTTCCCGAGGAGAAATGGTAGGCACCGTGACCGGTCCCGTCGGCGGCCCTCACGACGACCTTTGCGAGGTCCCCGGCATAGCAGAAATCGCGCCGCGCCGGCGTCACGAAGCAGCGTTTACCCTCCGAGAGACGAGAATAGAAGATCGGCAGCGGCCCCGAGACATTGCGCTCCCCGATGACGTTGGCGAGACGGAACGAAACCCAGTCGACACCGGAAAACTGCACATAGTTCTCCCCCGCGGTCTTCGAGATCGCGTAGCTCGAATTGACCGGGTTGATCGGATGGTCGAGGCGGATCGGCTGCTGGATCGGCTTGGTGCCGTAGCAGAGAGCGGTCTGGAAGTAGACGAGCCGGGCAACACCGTGGGTCTTGCACGCCCGCGCGATGTTGGCCGTACCGCCGGCATTCACCATCGCATCGGTCCCCCAGTCCTCCGGGTCCTTGTAGGAGGCGGCGGTGTGGATCACCACCTGCGGTTTGAATTCCGCAAAGAGCCGGTCGATCAGCGCGCCATCGCAGATCGTGTCCTCGACCTGTGTCAGGTTTTCGTGCGCCAGGAGGTTGTCCCGCCGGCCGGTCGAAAAATTGTCGATCGACATGACGGTGTCGCCACGCGCAAGCAGGATATCGGCAACGGTCGAGCCGACCTGGCCGTTCCCGCCGGTAATGAATATTCTCACGATGTCACCTTTTTCCGCACGCTTGGATGATCTATTGCGCCGCCACGCTCGAGGCCCCCGGTTCGGCATCGATCATGGCCCGGTAGGCCGGCGCCTGATCGTGGAACTGCTGTTGCCAGAGTTCGAGGCTGAGGAGGCCCCAGATCTTGCGCGAGAACCGCTCGACACTTCCCATGTTCGCCAGGATCGCCTCGGAATTGAAGAATTCGCGGTGCCGGCTCTTCTGGGTGTGGAAGATATCCGAGACCATGTCCTTGAGTTCGCCTGAGAACCACTCCTTGAGCGGCACCGGAAAGCCCATCTTGTCGCGCCGCGCCATCAGCTCCCTCGGCAATTCGTCGCCGAACGTCGTCTTGATGAAGTGCTTCATGCGGCCGCCTTCGAATTTCACGTCCGCCGGAATGGACGCGGCGAATTCGACGATCGAGTGGTCGAGCAGGGGCACGCGCGATTCGAGCCCATGCGCCATAGACATCCGGTCCTCCACGTGCAGCAGGGCCGGCAGCAGGCACTTGAAGTCGAAGTGCGTCATGGAGTCGAAATAAGCCTCCTTGCGCACGTTTCGCTCGGAATTGAAGATCGCCTGGAAGCGCTCGAACACCGCGCTGCGGTCGAGCTGGCGCCAGTCGACCTCGTCGGCCATGTCGGCCGAGCGGTCGATGAGGCGGAAATAGCGCTCGTCGAGCGGCCCGAAGAGCCCCTTGGAAAAGAGCTGCCGGATGAGCGGCTTGTACTCCTGCAGGACGGTCAGGTGCGGGAGGATGGATTCCGGCGTGACGACGAAATTACCGTTGCGGTACGTGCCGTCGATCGAGGCCTTCAGCGACTGTTCGAGATAGGCGATGAGATAGCGCGCGTAGCCACCGAAGATTTCATCCCCGCCCTGCCCGCCGAGCACCACCTTGACGTGCTCGCTGGCGAGCTTGGAGACCATGTACTGCGGGAACGAGCCGGGACCCGCGACGGGCTGGTCGAGGTGATAGATGACCTTGGCGATGTTGTCGCGGAAATCGCTCGCGGTGATTTCCATCTCGTGCAGCTCGATGGCCGCTTCCTTGCAGACGGCCCTCGCGTAGGGGCTCTCGTCGTAGCCCGGAAACTCGGTGAACTTGCCATGAAAGCCGATGCGACCGGACGCCGGCTCACGCGCCGCCATGACGCCGATGAGGCTCGAATCGATGCCGCCCGAGATGTAGGCTCCGACCGGCACGTCCGAGCGCAAATGCACGCGCACCGAATCGGCGAGCAGCTCGCGCATCCGGTTGCTGAACCAGCCCGCCCGGTGATCCCAGTCGATCTCGTAGTGCACGTCCCAGTAGCGAAAGACCTTGACCTCGCCCTTCTCGACCACGAGGCCATGGCCCGGCAGCAATTGGCGGACGTTCTTGAACAGCGTCCGCTCGCCAATGGTGTACTGGAACGTCATGTATTCGGCGAGGGCTTCCGAATCCGTCGCCACCTCGTCGAGCATCGGCAGCAACGCCTTGATCTCGGAAGCGAAATAAAAGACGCCATCGACGACCGTGTAGTAGAACGGCTTGATCCCGAAACGATCGCGGGCCGCCAGCAGGCGCCGGCCATCCCAGATCGCGAAGGCGAACATGCCCCGCAGATGCGCGAGGCAATCGCGGCCCCATTTGGCGTGCGCCGCCATCACCACTTCGGTGTCGGAATTCGAGCGGAAGGTCCAGGAGCCGGCCAACTCGTCGCGCAGCTCGAGATAGTTGTAGACCTCACCGTTGTAGGTGATGACCGAGCCATCCGGTCCGGGCATCGGCTGATGCCCCGACGCACTGAGATCGATGATCGCCAGCCGCCTGTGCGCCAGCCCGCAGTTGCCGCGCTCGTTGCGCCACTGGCCGGCGCCATCGGGGCCGCGATGGACGATGAGTTCCCCCATCACCTCGAGACGTCTGTCGATTCGATCGACGGGCTGTCCCGTGAGGGACACCAGACCGGCAATTCCACACATGGCTGAACCACTTCGGTTTGGGATGCCGCGGTGCCGGAAAGCACCCACGTGCCACGGTTGCCTCACGTCACCGAGAGGCTTACCAACCCGGTTCCGACGAGTCACCCCTTTTCCCGGCATCGCCCGCCGAGGTCCATGGTCAAGCGGGCGATGGTTGTGCGCAGTCCACAGACGAATGCGCGCGACTGCTGGAACCACCCTGAACGATGCCCGAACGCGGGATCGAACGAGGATCGCGAATGGACAGAGCGATGCCGAACGAGCCGACTGCAGCCGCCCCCGACACCCCGGCGATGGCCGATGTCGGCCCGTCGCCTGCCTTGCCCCGCCCCCTCGACATCGTCCTCTTTTACGAAGCGGCCGCCATGCACACGGGCACCGTTCGGGATCATGTGACGGCATTCGAGCGCCTCAGTGGCCATCGTGTGCACACCCTGGACGTGCGTGCCGCCGCCGAACTCGCCCCCGACCTCACGCGGGCCGACGCGCTGGTCCTGCACTATTCTCTCGTCATCGCCGGCGATGCCTACGTTCGCCCCTCGCTGGCCGAGGCGATCGCCGCTTTCACCGGTCCCAAGATCCTCTTCATCCAGGACGAATACCGCTGGGTCGACCGCACCGCCGAGACCATCCGCCTGCTCGGCGTCCACGTCGTTTTCACCGTCGTCAACGAGGACGTCATCCGCCGCATCTATCGTGCCCCCTGGCTCGAGAAGGTCCGCTTCGAGCAGACCTTGACCGGTTTCGTGCCGGAGGATCTCGTGCATCGTCCGGTCCCCGCCTACACCGACCGCCCGATCGACGTTTCCTATCGCGCCCGCCGCGTGCCGGCCTGGCTCGGCGCCTTCGCGCAGGAAAAGTGGTGGCTCGGCGCGCGCTTTCGCGAGGATGCCCGGCGCCATGGCCTCGTCTGCGACATCGAGACGAGCGAGGCCTCACGCATCTACGGCGAGCGCTGGATCGAATTCGTTGCGAACTCGAAAGCGGTCCTCGGCTCCGAGAGCGGGGCGAGCTTCGTCGACTTCGCCGGCGACGTGCAGCCGCTCGTCGAAGCCTTCGAACGCGACCACCCGGATGCCCCCTTCGAGGAGGTCCAGCACCGGTTTCTCGGCGCCCGCGACGGTGAAATCGTGATCCGCGTCATCTCACCGCGCTGCTTCGAGGCGGCCGCCCTCAGAACTCTGATGATCCTTTATCCGGGCGACTATTCGGGCGTCCTCGAGCCCGGGCGCCACTATGTGCCGCTCGCCCGCGACCATTCGAACATGGACGAGGTCGTGGCCATCATCCGTGACCCTGTCCGGGCCAGCGCCGTCATCGAGCGTGCCTGGCAAGAGGTGGCGCAGAACCCGCGCTGGACGTTCGCGAGCTTCATCGCCCACTTCGACCGCGTCGTCGAGCAAGAGCACGCCCGCCTCGCGGCCTCGCCCGAGCAGCGCGCCGCCGACCTCGACCCCTCGTCGCCGCAGGTCCTCGCCGGCCTCTCGCGCGCCGCGGCCGACCTGGCACGCAACCGCAGCACCCGAATGGGCTGGACGCTGCGCCTGATGCGCGCTGCCGGCAGTGCCGATGCCTGGGGCGAACGCCATGTCCCGGCGTCCGTCTACCGCCCCCTGCGCCGTGCGGGACGTCTGCTCGTGCGCGCCGTCAAGCCACTGCTCAAGCGCCTCCTGCTCGGCCGGCAGTAGCACGCCTGAATCTCTGATTTCAAAGGGCTTTCTCGATCAGTCCGGCGATGATGTCGGCTGAGTTCCCATCGCCGTAGTCGGGAATATCGCTGCGGCTCGCCACGCCCTCGCTGGTCCAGAGCCGGTTCCATCCCGCCTCGATGGTCTCGACCCACTCGGTCTCGTCTCGCAAGGTGACGCAAGGCACACGGTGGAAATACGCCTCCTTCTGAAGGCCGCCCGAGTCGGTGAAGATCGCCGCCGCATTGTGTGCCAGCCAAGCCATGTCGAGATAGCCGAGCGGCTCGATGAGGCGGACGTTGCGCGGCGCGATGCCCCTGCTCTCCATGAGCTTGCGTGTGCGCGGATGGGTCGGCATGACGACCGGGCGCTCGCTCGCCTGCTGCTCCAGGAAGGCGACGATTCGGGCGAAGCGCTCGGGATCGTCGGTGTTCTCGGCGCGGTGCACCGTGGCGGCCGCATAGCCGCGCGCCTCCAGCCCGAGCCGTTCGAGGATGCCAGAGCGCCCGCGCGCCCGCTCGACCGCCGCGATCGTCGTGTCGTACATGACATCGCCGACCGCGTGCACACCCTTGGTGATGCCCTCGCTCGCCAGGTTCCGCACCGCCGTCTGCGTCGGACAGAACAGCAGTTCACTCATGTGGTCGGCGACGATGCGGTTGATCTCTTCCGGCATGCGCCGGTTGAACGAGCGCAAGCCCGCCTCGACGTGCGCAACCTTGATGTGCAGTTTGACGGCGGCCAGCGCCCCGGCGAGCGTCGAATTCGTGTCGCCGTAGATCAGCACCAGTCCGGGCTGTTCCTCGAGCAAGGTCGCCTCGACCTTTTCGAGCATCCGTCCCGTCATCGCGCCGTGACCGAGGCTGTTGACCTCGAGATTGTAGCGCGGCTTCGCGATCGCAAGCTCTTCGAAGAAGACGTCCGACATCATGGCATCGAAGTGTTGGCCAGTGTGCACCAGCACCTCCTCGATCCCGTGCCTCGCGAGCGCATGGCCGACCGGAGCCGCCTTGATGAACTGCGGCCGCGCGCCGACGATCGTGACGACCTTCTTCGACATGAGGAGTTCCTCTTCGTCTGCTGCGCCTGCGCCCTCGGCGCCCCTTGGCCAAGGGAGCGGTCGCATGCCGCGACCACGCCGTCCGGTTGGCTGCGCCTCACTCGACAGCACATGCCGCATGCCGGCGCGATTCTCAAACCCCGCTCGCTCGCTTCACCTCGACCGCCCCCGCGGGAGCGCCGAAAAAGCGGGCCAACAGTCCACAGAACGCCACCCCGAGACCGAAGTAGGCCAGGAACCAAGCCTGCCACATCCCCCAACTGAAGGCGCCGACCACCGCCATGCTGGCAAAGAGCGCGAGCGCCCAGGGTCGAGCTGGTCGGGGCATCCGCCAAATCGCCCTGAGCCCGGCGAGCCCGACGAGGGCCAGTAGGATGCCGCCGACCGCTCCGAGTTCGTACCACGTCTGCATGAAGACGTTGTGCGCGTGCCGCCCGGTCCGCCTCGGATAGATGAAGCCTTCCGGCCGCTCGTAGCCATCCTTGCCGTCCGCGATGTCGAGGGCCTTGGTCGAGCGCGCGCCGACCCCGAAGAACGGCCGCTCATGCCATCGCTCCGCCGTCGTATCCCAAAGGATGATGCGCGCTCGCCCCGTCCACGGCACCCATTCCGCCTGGTGCAGTCCAAGGCGGTAGGCCGTCTGCGCGGCCGGGACCACCAGCAGTGTCGCCGCCAGCCAGCCCGCGACGACGAGCACGAGCGCGAGGCGCGCCGAGGCGAATCCGACCAGCAGCACGGCAAGTCCGACGGAGAGCGCAACCGCGCTGGAGCCGTGCTCCGAAAACCCGGCCGTCAGTGCCGCACCGACGAGGATCGCCCCAGCGGCGAGGAACCGCCACGCCCCGAGCCCCCGCCAGACGACGAACGCCGCGGCCGCCGGCCAGACCAGCGGCACGAGGCTCGCGATGTGGAAATTGAACCAGAAGGCCCGAACGTGCGTGACCTCCTCGCCATCCAGCACGAGGTCCTTGGGACTCCCCGGTCGGAGCGCCGGAATGAAGTTCATCAGCGAGCGCCAGATCAACGTATCGCCCGCGATCTCGACGGCATAGAAGGCAACGCCGAAGCCGGCCGTCACCGCCAGCGCCCTTTGCAGCGCGCTGATCCGCATCTCGCTGTGCGCCATGAAGGCCTGTGCCGCAAGGCCCGCCAGCAGCGCAAAGAGCCCGAGCAGCAGCGCCTTGCCCACCGCCACATCCGGCTCTGCCGCCCAGAGCGCGCTGGCGAGCGCATAGAGAACGAACGCCAGCGCCGCGAGCCCGAGCGGCCCGCCGAAAGATCGCCAGGCCTGCGCCATAAGCCCCCGGCTCCAGAGGGCATGAAGGCCGCCCAGGCCCAGCAGCGCCAGCCACGCCGGCGAGGCACGCGGCCACAGCAGCCAGAGCACGACGATCGCCGCAAACAGCATCGCCGCCGTCCGCTCCCCCCGCCCGTTACGGCTTCCGACGGCCCCGTCTCGCATCGCCCCGATGCATCCCCCGTTTCGCCGGTGCTGCCCCTGGTCGGCCGGCACCCGCTCCGCCAATCAGATCGCAACCGCCCCGTGTCATATTTGCGCGATCGGCCCCATATAGGCAGTATTGCGAGAGCCCATCGGCTCCGGCATCGACCCGCGCGGTCGCCGGCGTCTGATGTGCCACGTTCCGGCATGGCCCGTCGAGCCTTGCCGCGCCCCGAGGAGTGCTTCGCCGAATGTCGACACGTCACTGCATCGCTGTCCTGACGGCTGTCGCGTTCCTCTTTGCCGACCTCGCCGCGGTTGTCGGCCCCACCCGCGCACTCGCGCAGGGGTCCGCCATCACTGGCCCCGCCGCCGGCGCTCCAGGCATCACGCTTACCGGCGGCGATTGCGAAGTCGACGACGAGG
This sequence comes from Hyphomicrobiales bacterium, assembly GCA_016125495.1. NCBI lineage: Bacteria > Pseudomonadati > Pseudomonadota > Alphaproteobacteria > Hyphomicrobiales > Hyphomicrobiales bacterium. The sequence goes on from WGLQ01000009.1 coordinate 117,767, forward strand.
ACGCCTTTCGCGAGCGTGTTCGCGAACTCGCGGTCACGACCTTTCGCGACGGCATCGCCCGCGTCGACGTCCCCCTCGTCGTCGCGGACCAGTGGCGTGAGAACGCCTTCGCCGCACTGATCGATCGCCTCGTCGACGAGGCCGCCGACCAGCTCCGCGAGGAAACCGATTGGGACCAGCTCGTCGCCACCCTCGCCGACAGCGACAAGGCCAAGGCCCTCGCCGAGCGCATGGCCGAACGCGTCTATCGCTCCGACGCATTCAAGACCGCCGTCGAGGAACTGGCCGGCGATGCCGGGCGCGAGATCGCGAGCCACATCGAGCTTGCCACAATCGATGCGGCGGTTCCGGCGGTGCGCTGCGTCAGGACCTACCTCGGCAATCGCTACGGCCGAGGCATCGCCCGCCTCGTCGCCGAGGACACGCGCGCCGAGTTCGACCCGACCGCCGAGGGCGTTGCCGCCAGCGTCGGCACCGGCCAGGTCGTCGTTGCCGGCAGCGAGGCGATCGCCGGCGCCATGGTCCTGCTGGTGCGCCGCACCCTCGAGCGCATGGCCCGGCGCGTCGGCCAGCGTGTCGTCGGCGCGGTTCTGAGCCGCATCGTCTCCGTCATCGCCGGCGGTGTCGGAGTGGTGCTCATCGCCAAGGACATCTGGGAACTGCGCCACGGCGTGCTGCCGATCATCGCGGAGGAAATGAAGTCGGAGACCGCCAAGGAGGCGGTCAAACGCGAGATCGCCGCCTCGATCTCCGAGCAGATGGCGGCCCAGATCGACGAACTGGCCACGACCACCGCCGATCGCATCGTCGCCGTCTGGCACGAGTTCCGCTCCGCCCATCAGAAGGTGATCGACCTCGCCGTCGCCAATCCGACTTTCCGCACCTTCGTCGATGGCATCCCGCGGGTCGACCTTCCACGCCTCGACCGCATCGTCGCGCTCGTCGTCACACGCGAGGGAGAGGAAGGAATATCGAGACGGCTCGCCGACGGTTCGCTCACCATCGCGATGCGTGAATTGCCGCCCGCCGCCCTCGAGATCGCGGACGACACAGGCGAACTCGCGCTCGGCTTTGCCTGGCTGCGGCTTGCCGGCGGGCGCATCGAGGATGTCGCGAATTACGAACTGCACCGCTCGAGCCGGCCGGACGACTTCAGTGAGGCGACGCTCACGGCCATCCTCGCGCTCGCCGACCGCCTTGCGATCGCCCGCATCCTCGAACTGCCCGCCGATGCGCGCCGTGTCCTCGCCGAACTGGAGACGGGACGGCTGCGGACCCTGGCGCGCAGCCTCACCTCCGGCGAACTGGACACGCTCTCCGGTTACGTGACCGGGCTCGCCACCGGCGCCCGCGAGCGCATCCTCGTCTCGCTTTCCGAGGATCCCCGCCGCATGCAGTCGCTGGCCATACCGGGCGTGCGCCGCGCCGTGCTCGCCAGCCGTGATCAGGCCGCCGCCCTCGGCGTTGCGCTGGCCTCGACCGGCGCCTTCGATCTCTTTGCCCTGCAACGCACATTGTCGGCCGTGCTTCGTGGCGACATCTCTCCATACCTCCTCGCCGCCAAGCATCCCTACGCCATCGGCACGGCACTCATTCTCCTCTTCTTTGCCTATCTATTCCTGAGGCGACTGCTGTTCGGTCCACGCTATCCGCGCGAGCGCACCCGCCCGCGCCGCGCCGAGCCGCGTGACCCGACGACCGCAACCTGAGCCGATCGAGCGGGAATTCCCATCACCATGAGCGAGCACGCAATTCGGCTGACCAGCCTCGAGAGCCTTGCCGAGGACATCGTGCCGGGCTCCCTCCTCCACGCCAGCGCCGTCAGCGCCGCGAACATCATCAAGGACCTGCGCGAGCACATCACCAACACCTTCGGCGGACGTATGTCCCGCTATGAGGCCATGCTCGACGAGACCATCGAACGCGCCCTCGAGGAATTGCGCCAAAGGGCGATCGAGGCCGGCTACGACGGCGTTCTCGGCGTACGGATCGTCCACCCCAACATCGTCGATGGCGGTGTCGAAGTCGTCGTCTATGGCACCGGTTACCGCTTGCGTGCCCGCGACTGAGGACGCGCCCCCGTTGCCATCGAGTGACAGGTGTCCGCGCCACGACCGAAAGGGTTGTGATCGCCGTCCTCGGATGCTTTCATGAGACGACCCCAGTCCGCGACGCAAGTGCGACTTGGCGCGGGCGGGGCGCGGCATCGAGGAGGTGAAGGGTGGCGGGAAGAAGGGTGGCGAGAAGTCGAACAGTGCGGGCATTTCTTCTCACCCTCGTGTTTTTCATCCTCTCTGTCCTGCCGGCGACCAGCCAGGAGGCAGGTTCCACGACGGATGCCGCCGATTTCCCGCAGCGGGTCGTCGATACGATCGTCGAAATCAAGGTGGTTGCCAACCACCACGCCAGCAACCGCCACGCCGAGGCCTCGCGTGAGCGCCTGTTGGCGCTGCGGGACCGCATCGCGGCGCTGACCGCCTCCCCGGAATTGGACCGCCTGCCCGAAGATTTCCTCCGTTCGCTCCACCCGGCCTTCCTGAAGGTCCTCGATGCGGGCGCGGACATCGTGCTGACGCCGGGCTTCCACTACACCGAGGTCGAGGCCATCGTCGCCGCATTTCGCAAGCATTTGAAGCACGACGAGGCGGTTGCCGCCCATCGCGATATCGTTCTCCTCGAGAGCATTGCCACGACGTTTGGAACGGACTGGTATGGATTCTATTCCATCAATTTCACACTGCTCAACGAACGCTTCCGGGGCGAGGTAGGCTATCGCCGCGCGCTCCGCCTCCTCGCCCGTCACAATGGCGCCTGTGGGCAAACCGACAGCGGTCCGCGGCGCTCCGCCGAACTCTGCATCGCCGATATCGCGACACGGGGATTCAAAGCCTCCGGCTCGCCGGCCCTTGCGCTCGACTGGGCGCGCGAGCGAGAGCGGTTTCTGGCTGACGTGAGCGACGTCCCACCCGCCGATCGCATCGCGAGCCTGGTGGAGTTGGCCGAACTCGAACTCGACCAGGGCTGGCACGCTCCGGCCGCAGGCGCGATCGGCAAGGCCCGCGCCATTGCTGCCGGCGCTCGCCCGAACCGGGCCCTGCTCGCGCGGATGGAGGCCGTCGAGGCACGCCTTTCCATCCGTGGGCTCGCCACTTCGCAGGCGCCCTCCGCGGCGCTTGTCGACCGCTGGACCGCCGGATTCGATCCCTCCACCGGGCGCGGTATCGGTGAAATGGCCCGCGCCATCGCCGCCCTCCACGCCGGTCGCATCGATGGCCGCCTGGCTGCCTCCATCGACCGCACGCTTGCCAAGGCCGGCGTCGCGAACCGGCGGCCCTCGGCCTGCCGCAAGGGCCGCAAGCCCGCCGAGACTGCCCGCGAGGTGACCCTCTTTGCCGCCTACTTCGTTCCCTATCACGCGGCGCCGGGCGATCTTGCGACAATCTGTCGGTTCATTTTCGAGCGCAATCCGGCCGCCAAGGTGGCGCTCGCCCGTCGCCTCCTCGACCCCATGCTCGAGAATGCCGGCGAGTTCGGGACGGAGGGACAATATCTCGAGGGGCTCGCCGGCCTCGCCGAAGCATTTTCCATCCTGGGATACGACCGGGCGGCCGAAGTCGCTCGCAGCGCCTTCCTCCAGGATCTCGCCCGCAACTATCCCGACGCCGCCGCACGCGATAGCGCCGCCCTCACGCTCGCCCCGGCGGTCGTCGATGCGCACGCCTCTCGCGCGCTCGCCGCCGTTGCGTCCGGCGACCGGGACGGCGCGCGGATCGCGCTCGCCGAAGCCGCCCGCATCGCGAGCTTGCGTCTTGCGGCCGAATGGCGTGCGGGCAGTCAGGACATCGCCGATGCGATCGCTCGCCTCGAGGGACCGCTCGCGCGCGTGACCGAGGCTTGGCACGCGCTGGCGGTGCGCGGGGCCGCTTCCGGCGAATCCGACGTGGCCGGCGCCTTCGAGGCCTTCCAACTCGCCCGTCTCGATGACGTGGCGACCGCCATCCAGGTGGGGTTGCGCCGCAGCGCGACCCTCTCGCCCGAAGTCGCTGGCCTCATCGCCGAAGTCGAGGCAGTCCACTCCCGCCTCGCCCATCTCGAGCGCATCGCGGCCGGCGTGCAATTCGACTTCGACGACGGCGTTTCCAGCGAACGCGCCCACCTCTCCAGGCAATACGACGAAGCCCGAGCCCGTCTTTCGACGGCGCTGCCTGTCTACGAGGATTTCGCCAGCGTAACACCGCTCAATTTCCAGGAGGCCCGCACTCGTCTGGGCGAGCGCGATGCGCTGGTTTTTCTCTCACCTGCAACCGATCGCACCGCCGCCTTCGTCTTGACCCGTGCCGCCGCCGCTTTCCGCTCCCTGTCGGAGGGCGAGGAGACGCTTGCCCCCGCGATCGCGGATTTGCGTCGCCAGCTCGACCCAGAAGTCGAGGGAAACGATGGCGCGGGGTTCGACGTGGAACTGGCTCACCGCCTTCATCAGCTGCTGCTGGCCCCGTTCACCGATACGCTCGCCGAGGTCGACCACCTCTTCGTGGTCGCTGACGGGAGCTTGACCAGCCTTCCCCTTCATGTCCTGGTCACGAACCGCCCGCCGGCTGGAGCCGGCATGGCGGATGTCGCTTGGCTCGCGAAGCGCTTTGCCACGACTTACCTGCCATCGGTCGTCGATCTCCGCCCCGCCGATGTCGCCGCCGCAACGAGTTCCGGCCGCTTCATGGCGTTCGCGGACCCCGATTTCGGCTCCGAGCGGAACGATGCCGCGAAACGTCCCGCGGCCGAAGTCACGAGGAGCTTTCGCGGCGCCGTGACGGACCTCGCATCACTGCCGACGATACCCTCCCTTCCGGAGACACGAACCGAGGTCGAGCACGTCGCTCGCACGGTACCGGGCGGGGATGTCGATTTGTTCCTCGGGCAGGATGCGACCGAGGCGATGGTGAAGTCGCTGAGCCGATCCGGGCGCCTCGCCGCCACTCGTATCCTCTATTTCGCGACCCACGCCGTGGTGCCGGGCGAGATCGACGACGCGAGCGAGGCCGGCCTCATCCTGACGCTGCCGAAACAACCCAGCGACGAGGACGACGGCCTTCTCAGCGCATCGGAAATCGCGCGCTTGCGCCTCGACGCCGACTGGGTCGTCCTCTCGGCCTGCAACACGGCGGCGGCCGGCGACAGCGACGGCCGCGCCCTTTCGGGACTCGCCCGCTCGTTCCTTCGTGCCGGCGCCCGCGCCCTCCTCGTCTCCCACTGGCCCGTGATCTCCGATGCGGCCGTGGAAATAACCACCCGCACCTTCACCGGCATGGCCTCCGAGCCCGGCCTGCCGCGCGCCGTTGCCCTCCAGCGCGCCATGTTGGAGATCGCGACCTCGACGCAGGGTGACGGTCGCACGCACCCCTCCTATTGGGCTCCCTTCACATTGATCGGCACGGGCGGCTGACCGGCGGGCGCCGGATGACCCGGCTCGCGCCGCCGACGGTGTGCCTCGAGCGCCCCGGGGACATCCGGATGGAACGTGACACCGTGCGCCCCGAGCCCATGCGAGACGAGTTCGCGCTCGACGGACGGTGACGCGCCCGCCACCATCATCCGCCGCCCGCCTGCCTCGAGTTTTCGCGCGAGCCCTTCGAGAACGTGCGCGCCTGTGGAATCGAGCAGTGGCACGGTCGAAAAATCGATGATCAGTGTCTCCGGCCGCGTCGAGATGCGGCTCAAGGTCGCCTCGACCAGCGAAGCCGTGCCGAAGAAGAACGCACCCGAAATCCGATAGACGACGGCCCCGTCGGCCTCCGCCTCGCCCGGTTCGTAGGGGCTGCGTTCGCCCGCGCGCGCAAAGTCCGCGACGTCCTCGCCCGCCAGCGGCGTATTGTTCTCCACCGAGATCATGAGCGACATGCGCCGGATGAAAAGTGCCGCCCCGAGCGCAAAGCCGATGAGGATCGCCTCGGTCAGGTCCCGGAGCACCGTGACCGCGAGCGTCACGAAAAGCACGACGGCATCCCCGCGCGAACCGGTCGCCAGCGAGCGGATCGCCTGCCACTCGACCATGTTGACCGCCACCACGACCAGCACGCCAGCGAGCGCGGCCAGCGGAATATAGCTCGCGAGTGGCGCCGCAATCAGCATGAACGCGAGCAGGAACAGCGCATGCAGCATGCCCGACACCGGACCGTGCGCACCGGCACGCACGTTGGTGGCGGTGCGCGCGATCGTCCCGGTGACACAGAACCCGCCAAAGAGACCGACCCCGATATTGGCCGCACCCTGGGCGACGAGCTCGCAGTTCGAGCGGTGCCGCCGGCCCGTCATCCCGTCCGCGACAACCGCCGAAAGCAGCGATTCGATCGCTCCCAGCATGGCGAATGCGATGGCATCGGGCATGACGGCGACGATCCGCTCCCCGCTCACCTCCGGCAAGCCCGGCCATGGCAACGTGTGAGGAATCCCGCCGAACCGGCTGCCCACCGTCTCGACCGGCAATCCAGCGAGCCCCGACACGAGGGAGACCAGGGCAACGGCGATCAGGATGCCCGGCAGCCCCGGCCTCGCCCGACGCAGCGCCAGGATGATGGCGACCGTCGCGAGCCCCGCCCCGACAGCCGCCGGATTGGCGGTGCCGACCGCACCACCGATCGCCTGGAGCTTCTCGACGATGGGTCCCGGCTCGACGCCCTCGAGCCGCAGCCCGAGCAACTCCTTGATCTGGGTGATGAGAATGATGACACCGATGCCCGCCGTGAAGCCGACCGTCACCGGATACGGCACCAGTTTGACGTAGCTTCCGAGCCGCAGAAAGCCGAGTGCCAGCAGGATGAAGCCCGACAGCATGGTGGCGAGGACCAGACCATCGACGCCGTGTCGCGCCACCGTCGCGCCGACCAGGACGATGAAGGCGCCGGCCGGCCCGCCGATCTGGAACCGGCTACCCCCCAGCAACGAGACGAGGAACCCGCCGACCACGGCCGTATAGAGGCCGCGATCGGGCGTCACTCCCGAGGCAATGGCGATCGCCATCGACAGCGGCAGCGCCACGATGGCGACCGTCAACCCGGACAGCGCATCGGCCCGCAGTTCGCGCGCCCCATACCCCTCCTGAAGGACCGTGAGGAGTTTGGGCGAGAACTGCTCACTGAACGTGAGCGTAGGTGCGCGGACCTGACGTCCGGCTGGGTTCATCGTCGGCATGGTTCGGAGCCGAAGGCGGCGGCGCGGCCGCACTGATCGCAGGGGCACCGGTCCGTTACAGCTCCCCTGACCCAATCGATAGCACACCGCCAGTGCTTCGGGTCAAGGCGCGCCGGCAGCCGGCCCGGCGCGGCACCATCGGCGGGGTTCGTGAAATCAGGAATTCAGGCGCTGGCCCGCGCGCCATAGGCAACCACGTCCTGGCGCTGCTCGCCGAGCCCGTCGATACCGAGTGCCATGACGTCACCCGGCTTGAGATACTGCGGCGGTTTCATCCCGAGCCCGACGCCCGCGGGCGTCCCCGTCGCGATCACGTCGCCAGCCCTCAGGCGCATGAAGCGGCTCATGTACGAGATGATCTCGGCAACCGAGAAGATCATGTCAGACGTGTTGGAGCGCTGCCGCTCATCACCGTTCACGGTTAACCACATTCCCAGATTCTGCGGATCGGGAACCTCGTCGGCCGTCACCAGGAAGGGACCGATCGGGGCGAACGTCGGCGCCGACTTGCCCTTGACCCATTGGCCCGAGCGCTCGATCTGGAAGGCGCGCTCCGACACGTCGTTGAAGACGAGGTAACCCGACACCGCCTCGAGCGCGACGGCCTCCGATATATGCTCCACATCGCGCCCGATGACGACGCCGAGTTCGCACTCCCAGTCGGTTTTCTCGCTGTCCTTTGGGATCACGACGGGATCGTAGGGCCCGCTGATCGACGATGTCGCCTTGGAAAAGAGAATGGGCTCGACGGGGATTTTCAGCCCCGTCTCCATCGCGTGCTGGCGGTAATTGAGCCCGATGCAGTGCAGGTTGGGAGCATCGGCGAGGCAGGCCCCGATCCGCACGTTCCCCTCCACCTCGGGAAGCTGCTCCAGCGCCACCGCCTCCAGTGCCCCGAGTGACGAGAGCGAGACCGTGGCTCCGGCGAGATCGCCGATCGCGCCCGAAAGATCACGGATCACACCGTCGGGTCCGAGAATCCCGGGCCGCTCACGTCCGCACGCACCGTACCTCAACAGCTTCATGGCTCGCCTCCTCGTCCTGACGCGGATGCGGCCTGCCATCGCCATTTCCTGGCCGGGCCCCACCGCCGACCGTACTCGCCGCAGGCTCGGCGTGTGCCACGTGCCCCGCCCGCACGCAAGCCCCGTCAACCGGTCCAGGGTCGGGAAAGCAAGCGCGCGGAGCCCCCCGCTCCCCGGCGTCGCACTTCGACGAGGCCGCCGATGACGCGTGTCCGCTGCTCGGCGCGCAACCGTTCGACCTCGACCATCCGCGCGAGCCGCAGGTGCCGCAACAGAAGCCTCACGTTGCATCGCAACAGGTCGCCTCCGGCATCCTTGGGAAGGAAGCAAACCACCCCGTCGCTCGGCACGGCAACGAGTCCAGGATTCGTGGTCCTGCCAATGAGGAACAGGACGGCGGGACCGAAACCGGTCGGACGGGGATTCGTGAGCCTCGACTGGCGCCACGCGTCGCAATCATCGACACTTGCATCGATCACCGCGAGGTCATGGCGAAATCGCGTGCGCTCCTCGCAGAATTGCCTGAGGCCGCCGAACTCGTCGACCTCGTGGCCGTCCTCCCGCAGCAAGCTCGCCACTCTTGCCCGCTCACCGACATCGGCATCAGCCACCGCAATGACGGAGTGTCCGCCCGTATCGAGTTCATCCAACCGCATTCCACGCCCCCACAAACGCATGGGCACTCTATTCGCCGTGTGTTACGCGACAGGTAATGCAGATGAACGGAATTTTATCGTATTGAGACTGCTTTACCATCGAAGTTTGCGCAGTTCACGCCAACGGGTCCGACTGGCGTCGGAATTGCATGCCCGCATCGGGCGATGCCGACCTTTCAGGTGTGCCCCCGGTCCCTGGTGTCCGTAACCCACCGGGCGCGCAACCGTGGGGTCGCCGCGCTTTACGATCCCCGGGTGCGGCGTGGCACCGGGCGGGGCACCGCTGGTCCGGCCCCGCGTCGGAGGGTCATAAAATGCAAGAGCCACGGGAGCCCGCGCCGATCGCCCCCGTCAGCCGCCGGCTCCCCCGCCACCCGAAGGAATCGAATCCGTCGTTCCCTGCTGGTTGGGCTTGAACGTCTGGTTCGTGCGATAGCGATCGACCGCCCGGCGGGCCCGCTCGCCGTCCATGGGCGGATAATGCACGCGCGAAGCCGGCGGCCAGGGATCGATGGCATGGGTGTGGGCGTTGAGGTGCGGGGCATCTCCCGAATGGCGTGTCAGTCCGTCGCGCCGGTCGAGGTATTCCTGGCACCCCGCCAGCAGCGCGAGCAAGGCGAACCCCGTTGCGAGGCGACCCGCGCCCATGTCATTTCGCCGCTGCATAGGAGATCTCCTTGCCGAGCCTGATGATGTGACCGAAGGGCTGACCGGCCGTCGGCCGCCCCCCGCGGCTCGCGGTCTCGCGGGCCGCAAGCTCCTGGCGACCGCGCAGGAACAGATCGACGTCGTTGCCGGGCACCGTCTCGTCGAGAGGTGTCGCAAGGCGCTCGCCCGGTGCCTTCGCGCGGATCAGCCGCGGCGTGACGATGATGACGAGATCGGTCTCCTGCTTCTGGTATTCGGCGCTGCGAAAGAGGGCACCGAGCACCGGAACGTTGCCGAGCCAGGGGATCTGCTCCTGCGTCTTGCGGTGCGTGTGCTGCAGCAGGCCAGCGATCGCAAAGCTCTGCCCGTCGTTGAGTTCCACCGTGGTATCCGCGCGCCGGACGACGAGCCCCGGCACCGTCACGCCGGCCACCTGCACCGTGGTCGCCTGGTCGATCTCGCTCACCTCCGGAACGATCCGAAGATTGATGAGGCCGTTTCCGAGCACCGTCGGCGTGAACGCAAGGGAGACACCGAACTGTTTGAATTCGATCACGATCCGGTTGTCCTCCGCGCCGATCGGGATCGGGAACTCGCCGCCGGCCAGGAAGCTCGCCGTATCGCCCGAAAGCGCCGTGAGGTTCGGCTCCGCGAGGCGCCGGGCCAGGGATTTCTCCTCCAGCGCACGAATGATGAGATCGACGTCCGTGCCACTGTCGAGAAGGCGCGCGATCATCGTTCCGAAGGGTGCGGCACCCGAATTGAGGGCGCTGGTCACGATCGGGCCGGGATCGACGACGAAGGCCTGACCGCCCGTGTCGACATTGAAATTCTTGCCGCGCGTGCGCGTTCCGACACCGAGTTCGCGCGCTGCCGTCCGGGTCGCCTCCACGAAGCGCACCTCGAGCAGCACTTGCTGGCTCGCTGCCACCTTGAGCCCGTTCGTCACCTTCTTGGGGGCGAACTGCTCGGCGATGGCCATCGCCTTCTCGAGCTCGCTCGCATCGCGAACGGTTCCACTGAGCAGGATGCCCTCGTTGATCGCCGAGACCTCGATCTGCTCGGACGGAAGATTTTCCGCGAGCCGCTGGCGCAGCATCTCCATGTCCGCGTTGACGGCCACCTCGACGATCCGCAGCACCTGCTTGTCCGCATCGAGGATGACGAGGCGGGTCGAGCCGATCTCCTTGCCGACGACGTAGAGCGTCTGGTCCGTGATCGCAACGACATCGGCCACTTTGTCGCTGCCGACCATCACCGTCGCGAACGGCTTGTGCACCCGGATGATGACCGACTTGTGCAGCACGACCTCGGTCTGAGACACGGAGCCACCGTACTGCCCGACCGCATCCGTGCTCGCCGCGACGCTGACCGTCGCCCCGTTCGCGCGCGCATCGGCCAACGGGCCGACGAGGCCCGCGAGCAGCACGACAACGAGGCTGAGGATTGAAATCCCGGAGCCGGGCCGCCGCCGGCCCTCAATCGTCCGGTCATCCGGGGATGCCGCACGCGCTGGTGCGCAATGCCGCACCAGACCGAAAAGCTGCTCGTACACGACCACCACCTCCGACATCACGACCCGCACGCAACCGCCCCCCTTGCGGGGTCGAAATCGGTCCGTTGTGCGTTCGCTCGCCTGTCGGCAGGCGGCCGGAGCCGCTCACCTTCCGGTTTTTCAGGTCCCTCCCGCCCGCGTCAGACGCGCGCCTTCACTCGGAACCTCGTAGCTTTCGCGTGTGGTCACCCTGACGACGGACACCACCGGACCGACTGCTTTCGTTACAGGAGCCTGATTCGGGGTTGGATCGGCAACTGCGGCTGTCGGAATGAGCAGTCCACCCGCATCGACGTCCCCTCGGAAGTCGGCGGTTGTCACCCGTTCATGCACAGTGTTTTCCACATCCGCCGGATCGCGTATCACCAGGGAAAGAGTACCGATTTGGGCAGCCAGCGCCAGTTTCTGCGCCTGGCGCGTCGTCACCTCGAGGGTGATCGTGCGTGAAAGCGTCGGCGTGCTGGAGCCCTGATCGACCACTTGATCCGCGGCGAGCACGCGGATGCCTTCGAGCAGCACGTCCGTCATCTCGGTCTTGGACTTGCCACCCTCATCGGTGACATTCTTCTCCACGTGTGTGACGAGGACGTCGACCGTATCGCCGGGCCTGACGAATCCGCCGACATTGCCGGACTCGTCCACCCGGATGGTCGCGGCCTTCATATTGTCGCGCAGCATCGCCGCCATGCCGGCGCGCCGGCCGGGTCCGGTCACCTTGTAGCCGAGCACTGCCTCACCCGGCACGATCCGGGTCAGTGCCACACGCTCGCGATGCTCGGAGAAGAATTGCGAGATGTTGCCGTAAGCGCCCTCGGGAACGGAATGAGAAGGCCAATCAACGACTTGAAGGACAGCCGTGTTGATGCGATCGCCATAGTTGAGTTCGGAACGCGCGACCAGCACGCGTGTGGTCTGGATGGAGGGGGCGGCGGCCGGGGCAGGCGCTTCGACGATCCTCTGGACGACCTGCTTCTTGGTCATCAGGTCCTGGGCCATGAGCGCTGCCGCGATCGCCGAGACCAGCGAGATCGTCATCGCGATCGCCTTCTCCTTGAAGAAGGAGGGTCGGCGGGTCACTGTCTTCAACGGGTAATTGTCGCGTTTCATCCGTCTGCCCGAATTTTCAGAGCGCTGTTGACGAATTGTTTGTAGCGCGCAAGCCTTTCCGGAGGCATCAACATGCACACACGGTTTTTATCCATAGTTGTCTAAAATCCCACGCATTGCGCCCCCCGGACCGACTGCCGGCTTGCAGCTCCAACGAATCGTCGTTCTATGTGCAAGACGAGCCGATCGCCGACTTGGCGGCACAAACCGTGCGCCAATCGGAGCCGACGGCGATCGACGGACGATTTCGAGGGGGATGGAGTGATGCGCGCTCGAGGCTTTGCCGCTGGAACGCTCGTGGTGCTGCTGGCGCTGGCGGGCTGCGCCGGTCACACGGACGGTGAGACGCTTTCACTTGTAGCCTCCGACGTCGTTCCCGAGGCTGCTTTGGCAGAGGCGCAGATGCAGTTCGAGGAGGGCAATTATGGCCTCGCTGCGACCAGCTTCAAGCGCGCCGTGGAGAATACGCCCAAGGACCCCGAGGCCTGGCTCGGGCTTGCCGCCTCTTACGACCAGATCCGCCGCTTCGATCTCGCCGACCGGGCGTATTCCGAACTCGGCAAGCTCGTCGGCAGCAACTCGGTCATGCTCAACAACATCGGCTATTCCTATCTCCTGCGCGGCGATCTCGAGAAGTCGCGCATGACTCTCGAGGCGGCCTGGCGCAGCGACCCCTCGAATCCGACGATCCTCAACAACATCACGCTGCTCAACACGCAGCTCGAGGCGGTCAACTCGGCTCCCCTCGTGGTCGCGAGCAACGGCTGAACAGCTGTCACCCGGAACGCTGATCGAGGGACGGCCGGTCGGAGGCTCAGCCCGCTCCGCGCCGCAGCAGATAACAGTCCATGATCCAGCCGTGGCGCTCCCTCGCCGCCGCCCGCGCCGCCACGATTCTCGGACCCACTGCCTCCAGCGGCCCGGATTCGACGATCTGCTCCGGCATCCCGAGAAAAGCTCCCCACCAGATCGTGATGTCTGCTGGAGCGAGCGTCGTGAACGAGCATTCCCCGTCGAGCATCACGACGACGGTGTCGGCGGCCGCCGGCCAGCCCTCCTCCCGCAACCGGCGACCTGTCGTCACCACGAACGGACGCCCGATCGCATTGAGCGCGATGGCGTGCGCGGCTGTCAGCACCTGGAGGCTCATGATCCCAGGAACCACACGCACGGCGAGTTCCAACCCCGACGACGCGAGCCGCTCGGCGATCCTGAGCGAGCTATCGTAGAGCGCGGGATCGCCCCAGATGAGAAGCGCGACACGGCCGGACGTGCCGACACCATCGACGATGGTCCGTCGCCACACATCGGCGATCGCATCGTGCCAGTCGTCGACGCCGGCCCTGTAGGAGGGGTTGGTCACGTCCCTGCGGGGCAGATCGAATTCGACGACGCGGCAGGAGGGGCTGGAGATGACCTCGGCGCAGATCGAACGCCGCAGTTCAGCGAGATCGGCCTTCTCGTCGCCCTTGCGCGGAATCATCACCAGGTCTGCGGAATTGAGCGCCCGTATCGCCTCGAGCGTCAGATGCTCGGGATTGCCCGTTCCGATACCGATCAACAACAGCTCGATCATCCAGCACACCCCGTGCGCAAGCGCGCGTTCCAACACAGGTTTTTGATTGAATTCGTCTTTTTTGAAGCGACTGTCATCCGGCCCGTCGGGCCTCCGCTGGGCCTGTGATCGTAGCCGAGCCCCGAGGTCGGTCAAGGCACGTCGATGCCGGACCGCTTGACGATCACCCGATGCGATGCACAGTCGAAGTCGACAAGGAGGTCTCTCCGTGCGGTTCACTCCCGATGCGGCCGACGTGCTGATCGATATTCTGAGATGGCGGCGCGATGTGCGCCACTTCCGCCGCGACCCTGTGCCGGAGGAGACGATCGCGCGCCTCGCGGCCGTAATGGAGCTTTCTCCGTCCGTCGGCAATTCGCGCCCGTGGCGGGTTCTGCGGGTATGCGATCCGGCCCTGCGAGAGGCGGTCGCGGCCAATTTCGAACGGGCCAATTGCGCCGCCGCCTGCGCCTACGACGACGAGGCCCGCAACGAGTACATGCGCCTGAAGCTCGCCGGCCTGCGCGAGGCGCCCGAGCATCTCGCGGTGTTCACCGAAATCGACCCCGCCGAGGGGCGTGGGCTCGGGCGCCGCACCATGCCTGAAACGCTCGCTTTTTCGACCGCCATGGCGATCAACACGCTCTGGCTCGCCGCCCGGGCCGAGAACCTCGGGCTCGGCTGGGTCTCCATCCTGGAGCCGCGCGAGGTCGAACAACTGCTCGACGTGCCACCCTCCTGGCGCCTCACGGCTTACCTCTGCCTCGGCCAGCCGGCATTCGAGGACGACACACCATTGCTGCACCGGGTCGGCTGGCAGGAAAACGTGGCACAGGGCTGGCAGGTCCGCTGAAGGCGCAAGAAAACAGGCGCTCCCAATTGCAAGGTGCGATGCCGTGCGGTCAGTCCTGCTCGGCGAGCGGCCCATAGAGCACGAGCACCGGCGAACGTGCATTGACCGGACCGTCGCCCGCGGCAAGCAGCGTAGCGAGTTCGCCGACCGTCCCCCGCCAGAATTCCTGTTCCGGCGTGCTGACCGCGGCGGCAACCAGCGCCGGCATTCCGGCGGGAAGTCCCTCAGCCATCAGTCGACCGGCGAGTTCCGCGAACGTGCGGCGTCCCATGAAGACCACGGTCGTCGCCGTCGGATCGGCGAGTGCAGCGATGTTGAGATCGTCGGGCAGCGCTCCCGATACGTCGTGCCCCGTGACGAACTGCACGCGTCGCGCGGTCAGGCGCCGGGTGAGCGGGATGCCCGCCGCCGCCGCCGCCGCCATCGCCGAAGTCACGCCTGGGATGATCTCGTAGGCGATCCCCGCGCCCCGCAGCGCCACCAATTCCTCCTCGAGCCGGCCGAATAGCCCGGCGTCACCTGATTTGAGCCGCACGACGCGGGCGCCCGTGCGGGCATAATCGACCAGCAGACGGCTGACATGATCCTGCCGAGGTGAGGGCCGGCCGGCTCGCTTGCCGACCGCGACGAGATCCGCCCCCGGCCGCGCATGCGCGAGGATCGGCCCCGAGGAGAGGTCGTCGAACAGCACGGCATCGGCCCGTCCGAGACGGTCGACCGCCTTCACCGTCAGCAGCTCCGGATCGCCCGGCCCGGACGAAACGAAGCTGACCAGCACCTCGCCCGGCGCGCGGTTCTCGCTCGTCACGCTCATCATGCGGCCTCCGCTTCGGCGATCAGATGAAAATAGGTCCCGCTGACGCGCCCCCGCCACGAGCCTCCTTCGGCGACCGGGCTTGTGGTGGCATCGACGACCTTGGCGAGTGCCGCGTCCGGCTGCGCGATGATCGTGGAATAGTGGAACTCGTGACCGCGCAATCGTGTTCCCGCCCCGCAACCCGGCATCCCTGCGACGAGTTCCGCGACCCGATACCCGAGGTGCATGCGCCGCTTGGCGAACGACGTCTCGAGCCCGAGAAGCCCGACCATCTCGTGGCGTGCGCCTTTGGCATCGACGAGTCCGGCACCGAGCACCATGTACCCCCCGCATTCCCCATGCACCGGTCGGCGTTCGGCGAACCGCTTCAATCCCTCGCGAAAGTGCCCTGCCGCCGCGAGCCGTCCCGCATGCAGTTCCGGATATCCTCCCGGCAACCAGACGACGTCCGCGCTCGCATCCGGCGCCTCGTCGGCGAGGGGTGAGAATGGCAGGAGCGTTGCCCCTGCCGCCCGCCAATGCGCCAGCAGATGCGGATAGACGAACGAGAACGCCGCGTCGCGGGCAAGGGCGATGCGCCCTCCGGGCGGTGGGGGCAGATTTCCCGACGCCTCGCCCGGTTGCCCCGGCTTTCGCGTCGGCCTCGCTCCAGCCCGTACCGCTTCGAGATCGACATGCTCGCCGACGAGCGTCGCGAGCGCCGCCATCCGCTCCTCGAGATCGCCCTGCTCCTCGGCTTGTACGAGGCCGAGGTGACGTTCGGGCAGCGCGATCGCCTCACGCCGGGGCAGCGCCCCGAGCACATTGATCCCCGCGCGTTCCATGCCGTCGCGCACCAGTGCTTCGTGGCGCGCGCTCGAAACCTGGTTGAGCACCACGCCTGCGAGCGAAACGCCCGGACGGAAATTGGCAAACCCCGTGGCCATCGCCGCCGCCGATTGCGCCTGCCCGGACACGTCCATCACCAAGACGACCGGCCAGCCCGTCATCGCCGCGAGGTCGGCACTCGCCCCGATGCCGCTGGCCCCCGGCCGTGCGACGCCGTCGAAGAGCCCCATCGAGCCTTCCGCCACGATGATGTCGGCGCCCGCGGCTTCGCCGAGGATGCCACCAATTGTCTCCTCGCGCATCGACCAACTGTCGAGATTGAAGGAGGCGCGACCGGCGGCCGCGGCGTGAAAAGCCGGATCGATGTAATCCGGACCGCTCTTGAAGGGCTGCACGACGAGACCGGCCATCCGCAAGGCCCGCATCAGCCCGAGGCTGAGCGTCGTCTTGCCGGCACCAGAGCGCGGGGCCGAGACGATGAGCCCGGGCGGCAGTCCGATCGGCGCTCGGAGCCCTTCGATCACGGCCTCCCTCCCCCGCCGTCCCTCTCCCCGCCCGACGCCTCTGCGCGCTGCGGCCTGAAGCGGCGGTCGTAGTCCGTCGAATAGAGTGCGCTCTCGTCGAATCCTTCGGCGGCAAGAGCCCGCCCGACGATGATGAGCGCCGTGCGCTCCATCTCCGCGCCGATGGAGGTCTCGAGCGTGGCGAGTGTCGCGCGCACGATCCGCTGGTCGGGCCAGCTCGCGCGCCAGACCACCGCCACGGGACAACCGGGACCATAATGCGGTATCAGCTCGGCCACCACCTCGGCGAGCACGTGGACGGAGAGATGAATGGCGAGTGTCGCGCGCGTCGCGGCGAAAGCCGCGAGCCGCTCGCTCTCGGGCATCGCCGAAGCCCGCCCGGACGTTCGCGTCAGCACCACCGATTGCACCAGCCCTGGCAGCGTCAGCTCGGCCCCGAGCGCCGCCGCAGCAGCCGCGAACGAAGGCACACCCGGCGTCACGGTGTAGGGAATGGAAAGCTCGCGCAGCCGGCGCAGTTGCTCGCCCATCGCCGACCACACCGAGAGATCTCCCGAATGCAATCGTGCGACGTCGAGACCAGCCGCATGCGCCCGCGAGATCTCCTCCATGATCGCATCGAGATCGAGCGGTGCGGTGTTGACGATCCGCGCCCCGGGTGGACAATGCGAGAGCACCGCCTCGGGGATCAGTGAGCCCGCATAGAGACAGACGGGCGAGGCCGCGATGAGATCGCGCCCGCGCAGCGTCAGCAGGTCCGGCGCCCCCGGCCCGGCACCGATGAAATGCACCGTCATACGTTCGTCTCCCTCGTCGCGGCGAGCGCCGCCGTCGCCGTCCGGCAGGCGGAAATGGCGCGCGGCGCCAGTAATCTTGCCCCCGGCCCGGCGGCGGCGAGTGCCGAGGCCTCGGCGACGCTTCCCGTGCCGGCCACCGCGAGGCTCCGCGCCGAGCGTGTCGCCGTCGCGACGGAGGCGAGCCGCTGCGAATCGACCGCGACGATGACCACCCCGAGCCGCCGCGCGACCTCGGCCACCACCGGCGCCGACGCCTTGGAAAACGGCGTGGCAAGCATCCCGACCGCCTCCCCGGCGTCCGTGAACCCCGCCGCCCGCCGCGCGGCCGCGATCGCCCCCAGAATCGCCTCCACACTCGCCTCGGAGCGAAAACCGATCCCCGCCACGATCATCTGACGACGCTCCATTGCACGACCGGCAGCGCCGCGCGCCACCCCCGTCGGCTGCCGAGGCCACCCGCCTCCGCCAGTTCGATGCGCAGCATGCTCCCCCCGTGGCGCTCCGACCAGTGCGCCAGCAGCGCCTCGGTCTCGAGCGTCACCGCATTGGCGACGATGCGCGTGCCCGGCCGACAGTGCGACCAGACCGCGGCGAGCAGTACCTCGCTCGCTCCCCCGCCGACGAAAACGGCATCGGCCGCCGGCAGGTCGCCGAGGCAGGCCGGCGCGCTCGCCTCGATCACGGTCAGTCTCTGGCCGAGACCGAAGGCCGCGCCGTTGCGGCGCACGCGTTCGGCCCGCTCGCTCTTCGGCTCGATCGCATAGGCCCGGCTCGCTTCCGCCGCCAGCAGGAATTCGACCGATATCGATCCCGAGCCGGCGCCGATGTCCCAAAGCACCTCACCCGGCCTCGGGGCCAGCGCCGAGAGCGTCAAGGCACGTACGGGCCGCTTGGTGATTTGCCCGTCGTGTTCGAAGTGGTCGTCCGCGAGGCCGCTGGCGGTCGTCATCCCGGGCGCCCCGGCAGGCTCGATCGCCACCGCCACAGGATGCGTCACATCGTCGAAGGCATAGGCATCGGCCTGCGCCTCGCGCACCCGCTCACGCGATCCGCCGAGTGCCTCGAGCACGGTGAGCCGTGTGGCCCCGAAGCCGGCAGCCGTCAGCCACCCCGCCAATTCCCCGACGGCCGCGCCGTCACGCACGGTCGCGATCATCCGCGCTCCCGGATGGAGCCGCGTGAGGAGC
Organism: Hyphomicrobiales bacterium; assembly: GCA_016125495.1. NCBI lineage: Bacteria > Pseudomonadati > Pseudomonadota > Alphaproteobacteria > Hyphomicrobiales > Hyphomicrobiales bacterium. The sequence continues at coordinate 136,504 of WGLQ01000009.1, forward strand.
CGTTCGAACGGCGCCGCGTGGAGGCCGACGCAATGCGTCTCCTCGATCCGCCAGCCGAGCCGCGACGCCGCCAGCGCGAACGTCGATGGTGCTGGAAAGGCGCGCCACTCGGACGGCGAAAGCACACGTGCGATCGAGCCCCCGGCCCCGAGCCAGAACGGATCGCCCGAAGCAAGGACCGCCACCCGGCGCCCGCGGACCGCCATCAGCGGCGCCAGGGAGAACGGCACCGGCCACTCGCGCGCTCGTTTTCCGGCCGTCCCTGCCAATTCGTGGTGCCGAGGGGCCCCGAACACGATTTCCGCCTCTGCGAGTGCCGCCCGGCTTGCCTCTCCGAGCCCGGACAGGCCATCCTCCCCGATACCGATGATCGCGAGCCAAGGGTCAGCCATGACACGTGTTCTCATACTCGGCGGCACCACCGAGGCGGGCCTGCTCGCGCGCGCAGTCGCCGAAGCTGGCATTCCAGCGATCTACTCCTATGCCGGCCGGACGGCCAGCCCCGTTCGCCAGCCGCTGGCGACGCGCGTCGGCGGCTTCGGCGGCCCACAGGGCCTTGCCGATTTCCTCCGCGCCGAGGCGATCACCGCCGTCGTCGACGCCACCCATCCCTTCGCCGCCCGCATGAGCGCCAACGCCGTCGCCGCATGCGCCGCGACCGGTGTTCCGCTCGCCGCCTTCGAGCGCGAGCCCTGGCGCCCCCGCCCCGGCGACGATTGGCGCCGGGTTCCCGACATCGATGCCGCCGTCGCCGCGCTCGCCGGTGAGCCGGCCCGTGTCTTCCTCGCCCTCGGCCGCCTCCACCTTGCAGCATTCGCGGCGGCGCCGCAGCACGATTACCTCCTCCGCCTCGTCGACGCCCCGACCACCCCACTGCCCCTGCCGAACGCGAGGGCCGTGATCGCGCGCGGTCCTTTCACCATCGAGGATGATATCTCGCTCTTGCGCAGCCACGCCATCGAACTCGTCGTTGCAAAGAACGCCGGCGGCGTCGGGGCGAGCGCGAAGCTCGATGCCGCCCGCCACCTTTCGCTCCCCGTGATCCTCATCGACCGCCCGTACGTGCCGGAGCGCCTCGTCCTGCGCTCCCTCGCCGAGGTCATGGCCTGGCTCGGTCACGATGTCCCCCCGGAGACCTTGCGCGGCGTATAGACCCAGCGGGTGCCGTCGATCGCGCGCGTCGCGGAATTGCCGACGATGACCACCGTGCGCATGTCCGCCATCTCCGGCGTCGCCTCCGCGAGGCGCACGGTCACGATCCGCTCGTCCGGCGTCGTCACGGCCCGCGCGAACGAGATCAGCCGCTCGCCGCCACACACCTCGCGCAGCACCTCGAGGGCCCGCGCGAACTGGTGCGGCCGGCTTGCCGAACGCGGGTTGTAAAACGCCATCGCGAGGTCCGCCTCGCCGGCGAGGCGGAGCCGGCGCTCGACGACATCCCAGGGTTTGAGGTTGTCCGAGAGGTTGATGGCGCAGAAATCGTGCCCGAGCGGCGCTCCGATCCGCGCCGCGGCAGCCAGCATCGCCGTAATGCCCGGCAGGATCCGGATGTCGAGCGCGCGCCAGCTCCGCGGCCCGCCCTCGAGGGCTTCGAAGAGCGCGGAAGCCATGGCGAACACGCCCGGATCGCCCGAGGAGACGACCACGACGCGCCCGCCCGCCGCCGCCAGTTCGAGCGCGTGGTTCGCCCGTTCGACCTCGACCCGGTTGTCGGACGCGTGCAGTTTCAGTCCCTCGCGTGGTGCGACGCGCGCGACATAGGGAATGTATCCGACGACATCGCTCGCCCCGGCGAGCGCGGCCGCAACCTCTGGCGTGACGAGCGAGTCGGCTCCGGGCCCGAGACCCGCCACCGCGAGCCAGCCCGCACCAGAATTCCTGTCCGTCATGGGCGCCGCCCTTGGCCGTGCACCAGCACGATGGCGAAATAGGGCCGCGCCTCGGGGTCCGCCTCGGCGAGGCACTCGACTTTCTCTCCGGGCATCGTACCGCGCTCGACCAGCCAGGCGGCCTCGAGCCGGCCGGCCGCCTCGAGCGCCCGGCGGATCTTCGGGATGTTGCGTCCGGTTTTCATAATGACGAGCGCATCGCTTCCGGCCGCCCGCCGCGCCAGTTCGTCTTCCGAAAGAGTCCCGGTCAGAACCGTCAACACATCGTCGCCCCAGGTGATCGGAATGCCCGTCGCCGTCCAGCAGCCGCTCATGCCGGTTATTCCCGGCACCACCTCGACCGGCACGCGACCCTTGAGTCGCGCGTGCAGGTGCATGAAGGAGCCGTAAAAGAACGGGTCCCCCTCGCACAACACCACGACGCGCTCGTGCTGAGCGAGTTCGGCGAGCCGTTCCGTCCAGTCGGCATAAAAGCCCGCGAGCGCGCTCGTATAGGCAGGATCGCCGAACGGAATTTCCGTCGTCACCGGATACTCCATCGCGTGCTCGGTGACGCCCTCGGCCAGCATCCCTTGGACGATCTGTCTCGCTTGGCCCGCCCGGCCCGCCTTGCGGAAATAGGCAACGTGGCGCGCACCGCGGATGATCCGGTCGGCGCGAACACTCATCAACTCGGGGTCACCCGGGCCGAGCCCGACACAGACGACCCCGCGTCCGTCATTCCGCCCGCCGTCGGTCATCACCACCCGCCCTCCCGCCATATCCGTCATTCCTTCCGACTGGCGAGCGCGTTGACGGCTGCCACCGTGATGGCACTGCCGCCGAGCCGCCCCTCGACGATGAGCGATGGCGCCGGCAGGTCCTGCATGAGTGCTTCCTTGGATTCGGCCGCCCCGATGAATCCGACCGGACAGCCCACGATCGCCGCCGGCCGCGGACAGGACGGATCCTCCAGCATGTTGAGCAGATGGAAAAGTGCGGTAGGTGCGTTACCGATCGCCACCACCGAACCCGCGAGCTTCGGGCGCCAGAGTTCCACCGCCGCCGCCGAGCGCGTGTTCCCCATTTGCCTCGCCATGTCCGCGACCTGCGGATCGTGCAGCGTGCAGATCACCTCGTTGTCCGCCGGCAGGCGCGGGCGCGTGATCCCCTCGCTCACCATGCGCGCGTCACAGAGGATCGGCGCCCCCGCCTCCAGCGCCGCACGAGCCGCGATAGCCATTCCAGGAGAAAAACGCACATGCCGTTCCAGCCCGACCATGCCGGCCGCGTGGATCATGCGCACGACGACCACCTCCTCTTCGGGCGAAAATCGGGCGAGTTCCGCCTCCGCCCGGATCGTGGCGAACGAGCGCAGGTAGATTTTCGCTCCGTCTGTCTCGTATTGGTGTGGCATCAGTGCTTTCCGAAAATGAGGTCGGGATCGGCAGCGATCGCCTCTCCCTCGAGATCGCGCACGACCGGCTCGTCGCCCGGGCGCCCGTCACGCACGAGATCGAAGCCGCGCGGCGTCGCGATCAGCACGTGGTCGGCCGGCCCGCGCATGGCGCAACTCTTGACGCAGCCCGAGACATGCAGCCGCTGCCCCTCGGGCAGCCGCCGCGCGAGCCGGTCGGCGAGCGGCCGCGTTGCCGCGTGCGCCTGCGGACAGAACGGCGCGCCACTGCACGCCTCGACCGCGAGTCTCGGGTCGTCCGGCGAGACCATGACCCCGTCGGGGAGAGCTTCGAGACGCTTCGCCCCCTCGAGCAATAGCATCCGCCACGGCGTCACCCGGATCGCGGTCGCCGCCCGCGCCAGTTCTTCGAGCGCATCGGCATGGAGTTGACCATAGGCGAAGCCGACGAGGAGACCGAGGTCGTGCCGCCCGGGCCCCGGCAAGGGACCTGTCTCGGCCGGCGCCTCGATCGCACGGAACCAGGAGGGCAACGGAGTGCCAGCCGCGAGATGGCGCGCCATGCGACCACGGCCGTCCGGCGCACCTCCCGAGGAAAGAAACCACTCGGCGAGCCTGACAGCCAGCCCCGGGGCCTCCCCCGGCGCCACCGGCATGCCACGAACGGCCCCATCCGCCCGCACGATGAGCCCCCCCGATGCACCGCGCTCGATCCGGATGTCGGCGGCGACCCGACCCAGAACCGAGGTCGCGCCGCAGTCGACGGCGAACCCGAACTTGGCCGGCACGCGCGGCCCCTGCGCCATGGCGTCCGCAAGCCGCTCGGCGATGGCGAGCGTGTCGTCGCCATCCCGCCAGAAAGGCGCCACGACGATGTTCCTACGGCGCTCGACCTCCGCGCTCGGATCGATGAGCCCCGCCTCGGTGAGCCGCGCGATGAGATCGCCGTGTCCCGCCTCGCGCACACCGCGCAACTGCACGTTGGCCCGGTTGGAGAGGTCGATGATACCGCTGCCGTACTTGCGGGCTGCATCGGCGATGGCGCCGGCCTGTTCCGGCGTCAGCCTGCCGGAACGCGGACGAACGCGAACGACGAGCCCGTCGCCCGATTCCATCGGCCGCAGCGCACCGGGGCACCAGCCCCGCACCACCGGCTCGACGGCGATATTTTCATCCACGACGTCGGCCATCAGACGCCCGCCTCCATCATGGCCGCGATCGAGTTGCGCCGCGTCATCCAGAGCCCCGCTTCCCGAAGCGCCCGGAACCTGTCGCGCATGGCGGCCAGAGCCGCCGGATTTTCCCGCTCCATGAAGGCGACGAGATCGTCACGCCCGAGCGTCGCCTCGTGGTAGAGATCGAAAAGGTGGGTCGGCACCACGCGCGAGAGGTGTGCGAACGCCGCAAGCTGGTCGAGCGTCGCCGCGATCTCCGCCGCTCCGCGAAACCCGTGGCGCATCATGCCGCTTGCCCAGTCCGGGTTGGCCGCCCGCCCCCGCACCACCCGGGCCAGCTCCTCGCCGACGGTGCGCGCGCGCGGACTGTCGGGACGGGTCGCATCGAGATGATAGAGCGACGGAGCCTCCCCGCCGAGCCGGGCCACCGCCGCCGCGAAACCGCCTTCGTGCGCGGCGTAGTCCGACGCTAGGAGAATATCGGTCTCGACGAGGTCCTGGACGTGCACGAAGGCATCGGCAGCCATGACGCGCATCTCGAGTGCAGCCCGTTCGTGGCTGGCCTCGCCCTTCTCGTCGATCGCCCAGGCCGAGGCCGCGAGCCAGGCTTCGCCCGCCTGCGCCCGCCCTTCCGGTGAATAATCCTCGAGCGCCGCCCCCATCGAAAGCCCGTAGTGGCCCGGCCGTGGACCGAAAACACGCGGCTCGTCCCGGAGGTATGGATTGTCCTCCAGCTCTTCTCCCCGCGCCGCGAGTGCCGCCACCGCCTGCTCGAACATCTGCGCGAGCCCCGGAAAGACATCGCGGAACAGACCCGAGACGCGGAGTGTCACGTCGATGCGCGGGCGCCCCAGCATGACGAGCGGCAGCACCTCGAAGCCCGACACCCGCTCCGATCCCTTGTCCCAGAGCGGCGCGAGCCCGGCAAGGTGCAACGCCATCGCGAATTCCTCGCCCGCCGTGCGCATCGTCGCGCTGCCCCAGAGATCGACGACGAGTCCTCGCGGCCAGTCGCCGTGATCCTGGAGATGGCGACGCAGCAGTTCCTCGGCGAGTTTCACCCCCTGGGCGTGCGCAGCCCGACTCGGCACGGCGCGCGGGTCGACGGAAAAGAGGTTGCGCCCGCTCGGCAGCACATCATCGCGCCCGCGCCACGGCGAACCCGCCGGACCGGCGGCGACCCGCTTTCCGTCGAGCGCGCGAAGCAGCCCCTCGCGCTCGCCCGCTCCATGCTCGCCGCGCCCGAGGACATGCAGCCCGTCCCCGAACTGGCTCTCCTTGACGTCGCACACGAAGCGGTCGATGCGCGTGATCGCCTCGGCCGCGCTCGCCTCCTCGGCGAGCCCGAGATCGCTCTCGACGCCGGCAGCACGCGCCTCGGCCCGGATTTCGGCGATCAGGCGATCGCGCCGTGACGGATCGAGCCCGTCGGCGGTCGAATATTCATCCAGGAGCCGTTCGAGCCGGTTGAGTTCGACCGGTACGTGGGACAATGCGAGCGGTGGTGGCACGTGCCCGAGCGTCACCGCCCCGATGCGCCGCTTGGCCTGCGCCGCCTCGCCCGGATCGTTGACGATGAACGGATAAATGACCGGAAGCCCCCCGACGAGCACCTCCGGCCAGCAAGCATCGGATAGTGCGACCGATTTCCCGGGCAGCCATTCGAGCGTGCCGTGCGCGCCCATGTGCACCAGCGCCGCGACACCGCGCGCCCGGAGCCAGAGGTAGAAGGCGACATAGCCATGGCGCGGAGTGCGCGAAAGATCGTGGTAATCCTCCACGCGGCTGGCGACCTCCCCGCGTTCGGGTTGCAGCGCCACGACCGCGTTTCCGGCCTCGACCGCGGCGAAGCGGAACTGGCCATCAGCCACAGCGGGATCGTCTTCCGGCTCGCCCCACGCCTCGCGCAATTTGCTCTGCAGCTCATCCGGCAACGCGGCGAGCGCGGACCGGTAGTCCGCCACGGGCCAGGCGATCGCTTCCTGCGTCAGCCGTTCGCCGAGCCGGCCGACCGCCGCCACCCGATAATCTTCCCTCGCGAGGTCCTCGAGCACCGCCTCCACCGAAGCGATCGCATCGAGCCCAACGGCATGCGCGAGCTGGTGCGACTTGCCCGGGTAGGTCGATAGCACGAGCGCCACGCGGCGATCGCCCACCGAAGTTCCTGCAAGGCGCCGCCAGCCGTCGACCCGCTCGCAGACCGCCTCGATCCGCCCGCCGTCCGCACGATGGGCAAAGCGGGAGAACTGCAGCTCCGGGTCCCGGCGCTCCGGTGACTTGAAGCTCGCCACGCCCGCGAAGATGCGCCCGTCCACCTCCGGCAGGACGACGTGCATCGCAAGGTCCGCCGGCGAGAGCCCGCGTTCGGCCGCCGCCCACTCCCTTTTGCGCGCCGTCGAAAGCGCCACCTGGAACACCGGGCACTCTGCCGCATCGAGCGGCGAGGGTGAACCGTCGGACCCGCGTGCCGAAAACGCCGTCGCGTTGATGACGGCGTCGGGCTCGAGCCGCCCGATCTCACCCTTCACCCAGGCCGCGATGTCCGGCTCCTTCAATGTCGGCGCAAAGAGGCCGATGGCCTCGTATCCGCGCGCCTCCAGCGCGCGGATGAGTTCATCGACCGGATCGGTATCGGCCGCCGTCAGATAGGAGCGATAAAAGACGACGATCGCGCGAGGCCGCCCGTCGCCCCGCCCGGCCGGCCCCGCCACGACGCCCCTGCCGGGGAGATAATAACCGGTCGGCGGCACGCTTTTCTCACCCGCCACCGGCCCCGCATAGAGCCCCGCCGCGAGTGCCAGCTGGGCGAGCGCGGCCTGCGCCGCGACCGCACCGCCCGCATCGCACAGCGCCGAAAGCCGCCGCAGCGTCGAGACCGGAAGCGTCGAGAGCCTGTCGAGCCTTTCGTCGATCCGCCCGTCCGCCGGCAGCACCGCGAGCGCGATGCCCTTCTCGCGCGCCAGATCGTTCAATTGCGCGAGGCCATAGGCCCAGTACTGCTCCCCGCCGATCAGCCGCACCAGGATGCCGCGCGCATGCTGCAACGTGCGCTCCAGATAGGTGTCGACCGAGAGGGGATGGCGCAGGGCCACGAGGTTTGCCAGCCGCAGCGTCGGCAGCGACCCGGCCGCCCTGCGCCAGCCGGCCGCGAACGCGCCGAGGTCGCTGTCCGAGAATGACAGCGCGACGAGGTCGGCCGGGTCCTGGCCGACATCGAATGGCGTATCGGTCTCCTCGAGACCGTGGCTCTCGCGAAAGACGACGTGCATCGCCGCGCCCCGTCTCTTCGATTATGCTCCCGCGAGCACGGCGCGGATCGCTTGCGGATCGACGTCGTCGTGCTCGGCGATGACGACCAGACGGCTCACCCGGTCACCGGCACCCCAGGGTCTGTCGTACTGCATCCGCACGCGCTCGCCGACCGCCTGCACGAGGAGCCGCATCGGCTTGCCGGCAACCGCCACGTACCCCTTGACCCGCAGGATGCGCTGCTCGCGCGCCAGGCGCCGGATCGCCTCGGCGAGCCGCTCGGGGTCGCTCTCCTCCGCGAGCTCGACCACCACGGTGTCGAAATCCTCGTGCTCGTGATCGTCGGCCCCGTCGTGATGGGACGGGCGCGAGGCGATATCGTCCTCGGCGGCCGAGTTCAGCCCCAGCACGACACGCGGATCGACACGCCCCTCCGCCATCTCCACGATCGCCAGCTTGCGCGGCGCCTCGGCAGCGATGACCTCCTTGGCCTTTTCGATCTCGGCGCGCGAGGTGAGATCGACCTTGGTCAGGAGCACGAGGTCGGCGCAGGCGATCTGGTCCTCGAAGACCTCGGCGAGCGGGGTTTCGTGATCGAGGCTGTCGTCGGCGGCGCGCTGCGCATCGACCGCCTCGGGGTTCGGCGCGAAGCGCCCGGCGGCAACCGCCTCGGCATCCGCGAGCGCGATTACGCCATCCACCGTGATGCGCGAGCGGATCGCCGGCCAGTCGAAGGCCTTGAGCAGCGGCTTGGGCAGCGCGAGCCCGGAGGTCTCGATGAGAATGTGATCCGGCCGGCTCGGCAGCGCCATCAGCGCCTCGATGGTCGGGATGAAATCGTCGGCCACGGTGCAGCAGATGCAGCCGTTTGCGAGTTCGACGATGTTCTCCTCGGGGCAGTTCTCGTCCGCGCACGAGCGCAGGATCTCGCCGTCCACCCCGAGTGAGCCGAATTCGTTCACCACCACCGCGAGCCGCCGCCCGCCAGCGTTCGCCATGAGGTGGCGGATGAGCGTCGTCTTGCCAGCACCGAGAAAGCCGGTGACGACCGTGACCGGAATTTTTGCGAGATCGGCCATTCAATGCTCCTGCGGTGGAATGCGGGCAATCGACTGCTTGCGGAAGATCGTCGGGCGTTCGCGCCACGGCACGAGCCCGTCGGTGCTGGCGGCATAGGCCGTCACCCCCGCCACGATGTCGGCGACATGGTTTTCCGGGTCCAGGCGGCCGTAGACGTAGCCCCAGCGCCCGGGACCGGAGATGGCGATCGAGCAGCCGTTGACGCAGGCCGACAGGCACTCGACCGGCACGAGTTCCACCCCCTCGGGCAGGCCCGCTTCGGCGATCGCCGCGTGCAATCGCGCGCCCGGCCTCGGCTCGCCGGCTCCGGGATCGCGCAGCGCACCGTCGGGCCCATAGGCCGCCGCCCCGCGGCACGTCACGCAGACGTGCAACTTCACCCGGCCGGCCGGTCGCCCTGCCTGCTCCAGTTTTCGCTCGTCCTGCTCGCTGTCTGTCACCGCAACGCCCTTCATCGGGCGGGGGCCGACCGCACCATCGGCCAGCCGGACCGCCTGGCATTGCCAGCGCCCTGCCGACCGCGGCGCACCCCGTCCGCTCGTCAACACCACCTCGTGCTGGCAGGTCTCCCGGCTTGCGGAGTTCGAGGCAGCGCCTCTCGGCCACCCGCCTTCCCGGCTTTCGCCAGTGGCTGGGGGCCCCTCCGGTCACGGTCGCGGGGGCGGCTGCGCCTCGGTTGCGCACCCGGCATCGGCTGCGCGCCCTGTCGCATTCCCTCTTCGCCTGTCATAAGGACAGGAACCAGCATCGCCCCACCTGATGCCCAACGCCATTCGTTGTCAAGGAACCGCGCATGACCAAAGCCTCGGCGCAACCCCCTGTTGCTGCAAGTGAGACCTCGGCGGCCGTCGCCCCCGAGGAGGCCACCCGCCATGCCGACAAGATGGCCAAGCGCAAGGCCGCCCGCGACCGCATGATGGCTGAAAAGAAGGGAGAAAAGGGCCTCGTCATCGTCCACACGGGCGCCGGTAAGGGCAAGTCATCGGCCGCCTTCGGCATGATCATGCGCTGCATTGCGCACGGCTTTCCGTGTGCCGTGGTGCAGTTCATCAAGGGGGCCTGGTCGACCGGTGAACGCACCCTGATCGAGCGCCACTTCTCCGACCTCTGCAAGTTTCACGCGATGGGAGAAGGATTTACCTGGGAAACCCAGGACAAGGCCCGCGACATCGCCGCCGCCCGCGCCGCCTGGGAGAAGGCCAAGGAGCTGATCCGCGATCCCGCCAACCGCATGGTGCTGCTCGACGAAATCAACATCGCCCTGCGTTACGACTATCTCGACATCGCCGAGGTGGTGAACTTCCTCGTCGAGGAAAAGCCGGCGATGACGCACGTCGTCCTCACCGGCCGCAACGCCAAGGAGGAACTCGTCGCGATCGCCGATCTCGTCACCGAGATGACGCTGGTCAAGCACCCCTTCCGCGACGGCATCAAGGGTCAGCCCGGGGTGGAGTTCTGAAAATGTCATGGGGGGAGCAGCGGGCTTCGAACGACCGCCCGTCGTCGGCCCGCGGCGCCACCCCGAAACCTTTGCTGGGAGGGCATCCGTGACCAGGGCCCTGATGATCCAGGGGGCAGGTTCCAACGTCGGCAAGTCCATGCTGGTTGCCGGCCTCTGTCGCGCTGCCGTCCGGCGCGGGCTAAGCGTCGCCCCCTTCAAACCGCAGAACATGTCGAACAATGCCGCCGTCACGGTCGATGGTGGCGAGATCGGGCGCGCCCAGGCGCTCCAGGCCATCGCCTGCCGCCGCCCGGCCATCACCGACATGAACCCGGTGCTCCTCAAGCCCGAGAGCGACGTCGGCTCGCAGGTCATCGTCCAGGGCAAGCGCGTTGCAACCGTGCGCGCGCGCGAATACGCGGCCCTCAAACCACGCCTCATGGCTCCCGTGCTCGAGAGCTTTCACCGCCTTGCCGGGAGCCTCGATCTGATCGTCGTCGAAGGCGCGGGCAGCCCCGCCGAGGTGAACCTGCGTGCCGGCGACATCGCCAACATGGGCTTTGCGCGCGCCGCCGGCGTGCCGGTGGTGCTCGTCGGCGACATCGACCGTGGCGGCGTCATCGCCCAGATGGTCGGCACCCGCGCCGTCCTCGATCCCGACGACGAGCGGATGGTGAAGGGTTTTCTCATAAACAAGTTCCGCGGCGACGTGCGGCTCTTCGACGACGGCTACCGGCTCATCGCCGAGCGCACCGGCTGGCCGGGCTTCGGCGTCCTGCCCTGGTTCTCGGGCGCCTCGCGGCTCCCGGCCGAGGACGCCCTCGACCTGCCGCGCGGGACGACCGGCGGCAGCTATCGTATCGCCTGCCTCGCCCTTTCGCGCATCGCCAACTTCGACGACCTCGATCCCCTGAAGCTCGAGCCCGGCGTCAGCGTGCGCATGGTGCGGGCAGGCGAGGCGATCCCCGGCGACACCGACCTCGTCATCATCCCCGGCAGCAAATCGACACGCGGCGACCTCGCGTTTCTGAGGACTCAGGGCTGGGACATCGACATCCTGGCCCACCACCGTCGCGGCGGTCGCGTGCTGGGCATCTGCGGTGGTTTCCAGATGCTGGGCAGGAGCGTCACCGATCCGCACGGCATCGAGGGCCCCGCCGGCACGACGCCCGGCCTCGGTCTGCTCGACGTCGAGACCGCCATGACACCGGACAAGCGCCTCACCCGCGTCAGTGCCCTCCATGCCTCGAGCGGCGCGCCGATCGAGGCCTACGAGATCCACATCGGGCGCACCGAAGGTCCGGACCGTGATCGCCCCTTCGCCATTGTCGATGGCGCCCCCGAAGGAGCGACCTCCCGCGACGGCCGTGTCACCGGCAGCTACCTGCATGGCATGTTCGTCGACGATGCCTTTCGCGCGGCGTTCCTTCGAGGCGTCGGCGTGGCCTCGGCGGACGTGAGCTACGACCAGGAGGTCGATCGCACGCTCGACGACCTCGCCACCCACATGGAGGCCAACCTCGACATCGATGGCCTCCTGGCGCTCACGACCGAGCCGGCTCCGTAGAGGCGGGCGCACCGACACGCTTGCGTCTTCGATACGACCGCGCGGGGCTTGACCGAAATCAATGTCGCTGCTTGCCTTGTTCTCCATCCTCGCGCCAGAGGTGGCGATCCGACCTGTCGATTCGCGTCGGCCGCGCGCTCGGCGTGCGGATGCATCGAGGCCGGCCGGGGCACGGTCGGGGACGACCACCTCACAGGGAGGGTTGGCATGAACACGCGCACGCTGGGGTCTGAAGCGGGCTATGGCCCACGCGCCAAGGTACGCCAGGTGCCGTTCGATGCGCCGTGGGAGTGGTTGCGGCGCGGCTGGCAGGACCTCTGGGCAGAACCGCGGATCGGCCTTTCGTACGGTGCCGTGGCGGCATTCATGTCCCTGACGTTCATATGGGGCTTGACCCACGTCGGATGGCAGTCGGCGATCCTCGTCCTCTGTGGCGGCTTCCTCATCGTTGCACCGATGTTCGCGGTCGGCCTTTACGAGGTCTCCCGCCGCCGTCAGGCGGGCGAACCGGTGACCGCATCGAACGCCTTCTTCGCCAAGGCGAAGTCCCCTGGCCAGCTCGCCTTCATGGGCTTCATCCTGCTCTTTCTCTTCGGCGCCTGGCTTCGCATCGCGTTCATGTTGTTCGCCATCTTCTTCGGCAGCTCCGATCTGCCGGCGATCGAGAACTTCGTTCCGAGCCTGCTCTTCACTGCGCATGGCCTTTCGATGCTGGTTTTCGGCACCATCGTCGGTGGCGGGCTCGCCCTCGTTGCATATGTGATTTCGGTCGTTTCCATCCCGATGCTCACGGCCGAACGCACGGACGTTTACACGGCCATCGAGACGGGCGTTCGCGCCGTCGCGACAAATCCTCGCCCCATGCTGCTCTGGGCGGCGCTGATCGCCGCCTTCACCGCCTGCGGCATCGCCACCCTGATGCTCGGATTGATCGTGGTCTTCCCGCTGCTCGGCCACGCGACGTGGCACGCCTACCGCGCCGTCGTCGAGATCGAGCGCAAGGGTCACGAGTAGCGGCCGAGGGCCTCCCTCATCGGGAATTCGAGCCGAGCCAGCCCGGCGCCCGGCCGGTTGCTTCCCGCGCGGCGTCAGTTGCCCCGCGATGTCCCACCTGAGCCGGCGTGCGCGCCATGCCCGGTCGCCCCTGCGCTGCCCTCCACGCCAATGGCACGCTGTTCGGTCGTTCCGGCACGGCCGTCTTCAACAGGCACGCCGGTCGCGTCCCCATCGTCGTCGAGAACGCGGTAGGCGGCGCCGTCGGGGTCCTCGAACTGGCCGGACCGCAGCGCCCAGAGGAACGCCAGGAGGCCGACGAGCCCGAGCACGAGGGCGGAGGGAATGAGCCAGGCCAGTGCACTCATCCCGCAAGCCTGACACGCGCGCCCCTGAGACGCAACGCATTCGCCGTGACCACGATCGAGGACGTCGACATGGCGATGGCGGCGATCAGCGGAGTCACAAAGCCCGCCATGGCGAGGGGCACGCAGACCGCATTGTAGGCGAGCGCGATGGCGAAGTTTTCAAAGCACATCCGCCGTGACCGCCTCGCGACCGCAAGCACGTCGAGGATGGGTCCGAGCCGACCGCCCTGGATGATACCGTCCGAGGCGAGTTGACTGATGTCGACCGCCGCCGCCGGTGACAGCGAGGCGTGCGCGGCCGCGAGCGCCGGCGCGTCGTTGAGCCCGTCCCCGACCATCAGCACGCGCCGTCCGCGGCCGGCGAGCGCCTCGAGCGCCGCGATCTTTTCGTGCGGCTTCTGCCCGGCGAGATAGTCGGCGATGCCGGCCTCGCGCGCCGCGGCCGCGACCGTGCTCGCCCTGTCGCCAGAAACCAGGATGACCTGCAAACCCGCCTGCTCGAGCCGCGCGACCGTATCGGCGGCATCCGACCGCAGTCGGTCGACGAAGCGCAACGCCACCGCATCGCCACCGTCCGCCGGGCGATACCAGAGCACCGCCGCGCCGTCTCCCCCAGTTTCTCCGGTTGCAACCGCGACGCCACAGTGCTCGCTGGAGCCGAGCCGCTCCTCGGTGCCCGTTTCCGTGAACCGGCTGAGCCCGGCACCGGGCTTTTCCGTGACGCCGGCGACCGCCTTGACCGCGAGCCCGCGTCGCTCGGCCGCGCGCACGACGGCCCGCGCGTATGGATGCCGGCTCGAGGCCGCGAGCGCCGCCGCCGCCCCGAGCACGGCATCGTCGATCTCGAAGCCCGTTGCGAGTTCAGGCTCGCCCTCCGTCAGCGTTCCCGTCTTGTCGAGGACGACCGTGTCGATCTCCGCCAGGCGCTCGAGCCCATCCGGTGCCGTCATGATGACGCCCGCCTCGAAAAGCCGGCTGACCGCTGCCACCTGCACCGCCGGCACCGCGAGCGCGAGCGCGCAGGGACACGTGATGATGAGCACCGCGATCGCCGGCAGCATCGCCGCCTCCCAACCGGCGCCCGCGATCATCCAGCCGATGAAGGTCGCCGCGCCGAGGATGTGCACTGCCGGAGAATAAATACGCGCGGCTCGGTCGGCGAGACGAACGTAGCGCCCCTTGCTCTGCTCGGCGGCCTCCATGAGACGCGCGATCTCGGCGATCAGCGTCCCCTCGTCGGTCGCCGTCGCCTCGATCTCCAAGGGCGCCGTCAGCGCGACGGTGCCAGCGAGCACGAGAGCCCCCGGCCCGACGGATCGCGGCACGGTCTCGCCCGTCATCAGCTGCTCGTCGACATCCGTGCTGCCCGAGCGCACCCGCCCGTCGACGGGAATGCGCTCGCCCGCCGCCACCAGCACCACCATGCCGGATTCGAGGTCGCGCGCGGCCAGCCGCCGTGTCGCGCCATGCCCGTCGAGCACGGTCGCCCAGCCCGACTTCAGTCCGAGGAGATTTTGTGCCGCTCCCTGCGCATGGCTCCTGAGACTCTGGTCCAGATAGCGCCCGATCAGCAGGAAGAACGTGAGCGAGATCCCGGCATCGAAATAGACCTGATCGCCCCCTCGGATGGTCTGAAAGAGACTCATCGCGCTCGCCAGGATGAGCGCCAGGGAGATCGGCACGTCCATGTTGAGGTGACGGGCCGAAAGCGCTGTCAGGGCCGAGCGAAAGAACGGTTGTCCGGCATAGAGCACGGCGGGCAGCGCGATCATCGCCGAAAGCCAATGGAACAGCGAGCGAAGCTCGTGGTCCATGTCGCTCGCCAGACCCGCCCAGACCGAGACGGACAGGAGCATGACATTGGCGGTCGCAAATCCCGCGACCGCGAGGCGGCGCAAAAGATCACGGTCGCTCGCGACCCCATCGTTGGTGCGGGACCGCAGGGCGAGGTCCGCGGCACGGTAGCCTGCCCCGGCGAGCGCCTTGACCAACCCCTCGACGTCCGTCTCGTTCGGCTGGTAGCCGACGCTGACGCGCTTGGCGGAAAGATTCGCGCGCACCTCGATCACCCCCGCATGGGCCTCGAGGACACGCTCGATCTTGCGCATGCATCCGCCGCAGTTCATGTTCTCGACGGCGAGCGTGGCGCGCGCGCCGATCAGCGGGCGCCTCGCCTCGCCATTCGTCGAACCTGCCGTCCCGATGCCGCCGGCCCTGGGAGCTATTGCGAGATCCATAGCCGTTCCTTGAGCTTGAGAGATGCGGCATCGGCGCCTTGCCCGGCCGGCCGGCCTTCGACGGCGACGATCCAGCTGCCAGCCGCGAGAACGATCGGCTGGCTTTCGTAGCGCCCGAGGTCCGTTTCCTCGAAACCGATCGAGGCATCGAAGCGGTCGGTCGGCCCCCGGCCGACGCTCGCCTCGAGCAGCAGCCCGGAAACCGGCCCGCCGTCGGATTTCCGAACCGTCACCACGAGCCGGTCGCCCTCACGCGACAGCGCCGCACCCCAACCGAGCCCGTCGGCCAGCCGCGCCTCCGCGATCCGCGTGTCATAGGCCAGCCCCTTGCGATACGCATCGGACGTTTCCACACCCGTGAACGTGCTGATCGCATAGTAGAGGAAAACCCCGTTGGCTCCCATCATCACGCCGAAAAAGGCAATGAATGCATAGAGGACGTGCCGTCCGGTCAGTTGGAATTCCCGTCCGTTCCGAGTCGTCGCTGCGCTCATCGTGTGGGGCTCCTGAATGTGGTTTCCCGCCGCGTTTCATTTCCATCCCCGAGATCACGCACCACGAACGTGATCGCGCTCGTATCATCCTGGAGCCGAGCGAGCGCCTCGCGCGGCACGGAGATGAAGACCCGGAGGGCGCGAAGATTATCCGGCACAACCTCGGCGACCGGCTCACCCCCCTCGAGCCCGATGATCTCCATGGCGGGTGTCACTCCCTCGAGCGGCCCCTCCAGCGAGATCGCGAACCGGCGCGTCTCATGGCGCTTGTTGAGGATCTTGATCGTATAGCCGTTGCGCACACCGCCATCCGAGAGTTTGACGAAGAGCGGATTGCGATCCCTGAGGACCGAAACATCGAGTTCCGAACGGTTGAGCCAGCCGTACGTCATGAGCGCCAGCACGATCGGGATGAGGACCATGTAGAGCAGCGTGCGCGGACGCACGAGGTGCAGCTTTGCCTCCTCGCCCCGGCCCTTGCTCTCCAACCGATGCACCGTGTCGTACGCGATGAGGTTCGCCGGCCGGCCGACCTTCGTCATGATCTCGTTGCACGCGTCGATGCAGAGCGCGCACTGGATGCACTCGAGCTGCGGTCCGTCGCGGATGTCGATCCCCATCGGACAGACGACGACACACTGCTTGCAGTCGATGCAGTCGCCCCGCCCTTCCCAGGTATCGCCCTTCTTGTGGGGGCCGCGCGGCTCACCGCGGTAGGCCCTGTAGCTGACAAGCAGCGAATGGTCATCGAACATCGCGCCCTGGATGCGCGGCCATGGGCACATGTAGATGCAGACCTGCTCGCGCGCGAGCCCTCCGAGGAGATATGTCGAGAGGGTAAAGACACCGAGGAAGACATAGGCGATGTAGGGCGCCGTCCCGCTGACGAATTCGCCCGCCAGCGTCGGCGCGTCACGGAAGTAGAAAACGAGGGCGCCGCCCGTCGCGAGCGAGATCAGCAGCCAGATCGCATGCGTGACGGATATCTTCCAGGCCTTGTCGAATGTCCAGGGGGCCTTTTCCAATCGCAGCCGGGCATTTCGGTCCCCCTGGATGAAGCGCTCGACGGAAACGAACAGATCGGTCCACACCGTCTGCGGGCAGGCATAGCCGCACCACACGCGCCCCGCCAGCGCCGTGACCAGGAACAGCCCGAGCGCCGAGACCACCAGAATACCCGTGACGTAGTAGAATTCCTGCGCCCAGATCTCGAGCGGCCCGAAGAAGAGACGCTGGTTCGCGAAGTCCATGAGGAAGGCTTGGTCCGGCAGGCTCGGTCCGCGATCCCACCGCAGCCAGGGCAGGAGGTAGTAGATACCGAGGGCGACGATCATCATCGCCCACTTGAGGTTACGGAACGTCCCGCGCACCCGCTTCGGATGCACCTTGACGCGAGCCGCATAGAGTTCGCGGTTGTCCTTGGCGTTGACGGCCTCGACGTCGTGACGCACGACACCGGGCGCGGCATCACCGGCGCTTGCGGTCGCAGCTTGGCCTTTGCCTCCCACCGAACCCTGAGGGCCGACCGGATCGATGATGTAGGCCTCTGGCGCAACCGGCCGCTTCCCGGATCCCGACATCTCGCCCGCCATCCGTGCTCATCCATCTCTTGTTGACGGTCCGCCCTGGCGAGCCTTCAGCCCGCCGCAGCGCCCGCGCCGGCCGGTTGATCCCGCCGGTCCCGCCGATCCGCGCCGCCGGTTGCCCCGGCGACGCGGCACACACGCGATCGACTTACTCGCCACCTCCGAGGCTGTGCACGTAGATCGCGAGCTGTTTGACGGTGACATCGTCGAGCCGCGTGTTCCACGCCGGCATCACACCGCCTCGCCCCGTGACGATCGACTGCACGATATCCTCCCTGGCGTCGCCGTAGAGCCAGATGGCGTCGTTGAGCCGGGGTGCGCCGAGCTCACGGCTACCCTCGCCCTTCTCACCGTGGCAGGACGCGCACTGGTCGGCATAGATCGTCTCGCCGCGCCCGGCCGATGCGGCATCGGCGGTTCCCCCCGAGAGGGCGATCACGTGACTGGTCACATCGTTGATCTCCTCGCGCGTGAGGATCTGGTCGAGCCCGAACCGCGGCATCGCGTTCTGGCGCGAATTCTCGTCCGAGTTGCGGATGCCGTGCGCGATGGTGGCATGGATTTCATCGAGCGTGCCGCCCCAGATCCAGTCGTCGTCATTGAGGTTCGGATAGCCTTTGAAACCCTGCGCGCCGCGCCCGTGGCAGGGAGCGCAGTTGTCACCGAATGCCGCATTGCCACCGGCCATGGCGAAGTTGAGGAGCCTCTGGTCACTCTTGATGGCCGAAAGCTCCGCCTCGCCGATCGCCTTGCGCAGGTCGCCCTGTGCCGCCTTGGCCGCAGCCACCTGGTCGGCGACGACCTGGCGTTGGCTGTAGCCCCAGATCCCGCGCGTGTAGTCGGTCGCCAGCGGCCAGGCCGGATAGACGATCCAATACCCGATCGACCAGAGGATGCTCGCATAGAGCACGTAGACCCACCACTTCGGCAGCGGCTTGTTGAGCTCCCTGAGGTCGTCGTCCCAGACGTGCCCGGTCGTCTCGATCCCGGTCACCTCGTCGACATGCTTGCGGTCAGACATTGCCACCCCCGAATTTTTCGCCGCTGACGGGACGCCCCGTCGCCTCAGGATCGTTCTCGAGCGGCAGCCGGGCGGCCCGCTCGAAAGTGGCCCGGTTGCCCGGCCAGAGCGCGTAGAGAACGGCGAGGAAGAAAACCACCATGAAGAAGACGAGCGCGATGGACTGCGTCGTTCCGGCGACAGTTTCGTATGTCATCTCCGCCTCACCTCAGGTTCGGGCCGGCCGCGTCGTACTTCGTGAAGTCGACGAGCGTGCCGAGCATTTGCAGGTAGGCGATCATGGCGTCGAGTTCGGTGAGCCGCCCCGGATCGCCGTCGAAAGCGCGCACCTGCGCTTTGGGATAGCGTTGCGCGACGGCCTCGGCCCCATCCGACTCCGGGTCAGCCTGTGCCCTGAGGTCGTCGAGCGCGCTGGCCACCATTTCATCGGTGTAGGGGACGCCGACCATCTGCTGGGCCTTCAGCTTGTCCGCGATGTCGTCGGTGTCCAGCAATCGCCGACCGAGCCATCCGTACGAAGGCATGATGCTCTCCGGAACCACCGAACGCGGGTCGTTCATGTGGGCCACGTGCCAGTCGTCGGAATATTTCCCACCGACCCGCGCGAGATCCGGCCCCGTACGCTTCGAACCCCACTGGAAGGGATGGTCGTACATGCTCTCGGCCGCGAGGCTGTAGTGGCCGTAGCGCTCGACCTCGTCGCGCAGCGAGCGGATCATCTGCGAGTGGCAGACGTAGCAGCCCTCCCGCAGGTAGATGTCCCGCCCGGCGAGTTCGAGGGGCGTGTAGGGGCGCATCCCCTCCACCTTCTCGATGGTTGATTTCAGGTAGAAGAGCGGCGCGATCTCCACGATGCCGCCGATGGCGACCACCACCAGGATGGCGACCGAGAGAACAATGGAGTTCCGCTCCAGGAAACCGTGTCTGCTAAGCATGATCTATCCCCTCTCACTCGGCCGGCGTTGCCGCGGCGCGCAGCTCCGGCGCCGCCGCAACGGCAGGCTGCGCATGTGCGTCGACCATCTCGTCACCCCGCGCGGTGCGCCAGAGATTGTAGGCCATGATCAGCGATCCGATGACGAACAGCGAGCCGCCGCTGGCACGGATGATATATGGGATGTGCATGGCCTCGACGGTTTCCACGAACGAGTACTTGAGGAAGCCGACATCGTCATAGGCGCGCCACATCAGGCCCTGCAGGATGCCCGACACCCACATCGCGGTGATGTAGAGGAGGATGCCGACCGTGGAGATCCAGAAGTGCCATTCGACGAGGCGGATCGAATAGAGTCCGCGCCGCTTGTAGAGCCACGGAAAGAGGCAATAGAGAGCCCCGAACGACACCATCCCGACCCACCCGAGCGCGCCGGAGTGCACGTGCCCGATCGTCCAGTCCGTGTAGTGGCTGAGCGAGTTGACCGCCTTGACCGACATCAGCGGTCCCTCGAACGTCGACATGCCGTAGAAAGCCACAGAGACGACGAGGATGCGGATGACCGGGTCCGTGCGCAGCTTGTCCCAGGCGCCCGAGAGCGTCATGAGGCCGTTGATCATACCGCCCCACGAAGGCATCCAGAGCATGATCGAGAACGTCATGCCGAGGGTCTGGGCCCAGTCCGGCAGAGCGGTGTAGTGCAGGTGGTGCGGCCCCGCCCAGATGTAGAGGAAAATCAGCGACCAGAAGTGGACGATCGAGAGCCGATAGGAATAGACCGGCCGCTCGGCGCGCTTGGGAATGAAATAGTACATCATCCCGAGGAAGCCCGCCGTGAGGAAGAAGCCGACGGCGTTGTGGCCGTACCACCACTGCGTCATGGCGTCCTGCACGCCGGCAAAGAGGTTGTAGCTCTTGATCCCCGTGAACGACACCGGCACCGCCAGGTTGTTGACGATGTGCAGCATCGCGATGGTCAGGATGAACGAGAGATAGAACCAGTTCGCGACGTAGATGTGCCGTTCCTTGCGCTTGAGGATCGTGCCGAGGAAGACCACGAGATAGACGACCCACACGATCGTCAGCCAGAGGTCGGCGTACCACTCGGGCTCGGCGTACTCCTTGCCCTGCGTCACGCCCAGGATGTAACCGGTGCCGGCGATGACGATAAAGAGGTTGTAACCGAGCACCACGAACCACGGTGCCCAGCGCCCGAACACACGCACCTTGCATGTGCGTTGAACGACATAGAGCGACGTCGCCAGAAGGGCGTTGCCACCGAAAGCGAAGATGACCGCCGAGGTGTGCAGCGGCCGCAGACGCCCGAAGCTCGTCCAGGGCAGATCGAAATTGAGGAACGGAAACGCCATCTGCCAGGCGATGATCGCACCCACCAGGAAGCCGGCGATGCCCCAGAAGACCGTCGCGATGGCGGCGAACTTGACCGGTCCATCGTCATAGACCGCTTCGCTCACCTTGTGACGGCCGGACATGCTGGCGAATACCATCATGATCCAGCCGAGCCCCGCGAGCAGGAACACGACGCCATGGAACATCATGGCCGGATCCTTCGCCTTGAGAGCGAGCAGGGCGCCGATCGCGCTGCACAATCCACCCACACCGATCGCGAGCGCGTCGGTGAGCGCGGACATTTCTTCCCGGTTTTCCGCTGCCGGCATGAGGTTCTCCCCCCAATTTCTGCGTCGCCAAGCGCAATGCGCGGACTGCGCAAAGCTGCCGGTCTCAATCCCGCGCGACCGCCCATGCCGCATTGATCCAGATCAAGGCGTTTCGCCGCCTTTGGTAGGAGCGTTCGGAAGGGATGATCGATGCCTGCGCCCGCTGGAACGCCGACGCGCATTCCGGTGGCGAACCGCGATACCGGGTGAGGACGCAGGCCCGTTCGGTGTCGGGCGCATGTGGGCCTCGTGTTTCAGCCAACTTGGAGGCGGCGAGATGAATGACCAGCCCCCCGCGCCTCGATCGCAGACAGGTCGCGGTCGGACCGGGCTCGATGCTCTGGAGCTGATCGAGGCCGACCACAGCTTTCAGCTCGAGTTCTGCGACATGCTCGAGGCAATCGCCGACGCGCTACCCGACAACATCGACCGGGTGGCCGCATCGATGGCCGTGACCGTTCTCACCACCAACCTGCCGCGCCACATGGCATTCGAGGAAGAGGTGCTCTTTCCGATCCTGCGCCGCCGCGCGACGGGCGACGATGATCTGTCGCGCGTCCTCGACCAACTCGCCGTCGAGCACGCGACCGACGCCGGCTTTGCCAGCGAGATCGCGGAAGAGCTCGAGATCCTCGCCACCTGTGGCCGCGCCGGAAATCCGCAGACGCTCGGTTACATGTTGCGCGGCTTCTTCATGACGCAGCGCCGACACATCGAATGGGAGAATGTAACGCTTCTTCCGCGGGCCAGGACCGTGCTCATCCCCGACGATCTGGCCCTGCTCGCCCGGGCGATCGCATCCCCTCCGTACGTTTCGAACGGTTGATGGCGCGCCAGCGGTTGGTCATCGTCATCTGCCACCCGACGGACTGCGGTCGCACGCGCGCCGTCACGCCGATGCCGCCACGCATCGGGGTAGGTCTCCGAAAAATTATCAGGGGCTCGGCGCTTTTCGATGCCCATGCGCGCGCCTCGGCGCTGGCCCGATGCGGTGACACATGCTAATTCTCAGGGGTTGTGGTTGCCTGCCCTTTCTGGGGACAGGCAGAATCGGGAACGCAGCAGGCGAGCCGCTACGTCCGGCTTTCCGATCTGCGGCCGCCCTCGCGACTGTGAACGGCGACCGTCTGCTCAATGGCCACTGGCTTCGGCTGGGAAGGTGAGCAGCCCGGCGAGACCCGTGAGCCAGGAGACCGGCCACAACACGTTGCCTGCCATGATCGCCGATGGGGCGATGAGAAGGGATACGCAGATGACCAACTACTCGACCACTCGCACCACCACGGCTTTCGACGGCGTCCGTGCCATCGCACTCGCCCTGTTCGTTGCCGGCGCCGCCCTCGTCTATACGGTCGGCTTCTCGCACTCGATGACTCTGCACAATGCCGCGCACGACTCGCGTCACGCGCTCGCATTCCCCTGCCACTGAAATTCCATGCTCCATCGGATGCTGGCGGCCTGCCTCGCGGCAGGCCTTCTTGCTGGGCTTGCGACTGCGGCCCTGCAGGAATTCACCACGACTCCGCTGATCATCAAAGCCGAGGCCTATGAGTCGGGCGCGCCCGCCGATGGCCACGGACACGGTCACGGTGGGCATAGCCATTCCGGACAGCAGAGTTCGCTCGGCGGCGACCCGCAGGGCAAGCTCGGCCACCCCGAGGTCACCATGTCGGCGACCGGCGACGCCTCACACGGCAGCGAGGCGAGCGTCTGGGCGCCAGCCGACGGCATCGAGCGCCAAGCCTTCACGGCGGTTTCCACCATCGCGCTCACCTTCGGCTTTGCGCTGATGCTGCTATCCGCGATGCTGATCGCAGGCGCACCGATCACGGCCCGCTCGGGACTCGCCTGGGCAGCCGCCGCGTTCGTTGCAACGGGCCTTGCCCCGGCTCTCGGGCTGAGCCCCGAATTGCCCGGATCGGCTGCCGCCGACCTCGTCGATCGCCAGTCGTGGTGGTTCGCCACGGCCGCCGCAACTGCGCTCGGTCTCTATCTGGCGCTGCGTGTCTCTTCCCCGATCGCGATTGCGGCCGGTCTGGTTCTGCTCGTCGCGCCCCATGTCGTCGGGGCCCCGCATCCCGAAGGCTACACCAGCGGCGTTCCGTCAGAAATCGCCGGTCACTTCTCCGCCGCCTCACTCGTCGTCCATGCGGCGATGTGGGCCATGGTTGGAGCGATCGCCGGCTACGTCTGGCAGCGGGGGGACGAGGCCGCCGCATAGGCCCGGAGGGGTTCGCGGCGGGAGGTTCGGCCGGTGCCAGAGGCGCGCCGGCCGGCGCGGCTGGCGATACGACGGGTCGCCAGCCCCTCGACCATGCTCGGACCCGTCGACGTCGGGCCCGAGGCTCTTTCGAGCGATCTTGCTCGCCCCCTTGCATGGACGGGACGCCGAACCCGAACCGTGCATATCCGAGATGCGAGACATCCGATGTTGCCCCGACCTGCGGCGGGACGGCTGACCCGCGCCCTGGAGAAACACTGCGGGCAACCATTATCGGCTGCGCAATCAATCCACCGGGCGCGGCGACTTGACGACGAGCGGCAACCCACAAACCGCAAGCACCACCTCGTCGGCGACCTCCGCAACCCATTGATTGAGCTTTCCGGCATTGTCGCGGAACGCACGCGCCAGGGCATTTTCCGGCACGATCCCGAGGCCGACCTCGTTGGTGACCAGAACCACGGGACTGCGCTGCTGACCGAGCGTTTCGACCAATTCGCGGCCCGCGCGCTCCCAATCGATCTCGGCCAGCATCAGGTTGGTGAGCCAGAGCGTCAGGCAATCCACGAGGCGCGGCCCGGTTCCATCACTTTCGCGAAGGGCCGTGGTGAGATCGATCGGCGCGTTACGTGTCGTCCACTCCGGTCCGCGGCGCGCCTGATGTGCGGCGATACGCGCCGCCATCTCCCCATCCCAGGCTTCGGCGGTGGCGATGTAAACAGCGCTCGCGCCAAGCTCCAGTGTGCGCCTTTCCGCGATTGCGCTCTTGCCGGAGCGTGCCCCTCCGGTGACGAGAAGAATTTGGCTCATGGCAACGAGCCAGAGCACATCGGCGGACGCTATGGAAGGGGTGCATTACATCGGAGGGACGCAGTATGACGCGCCCGGCGACCACGGAACTCCTGCTGATCCGCCATGCCCCCTCGATCCCGGCCGACCGCCTCGCCGGGCGCACCGATGTCGCCGCCGATTGCAGCGACCGCGACCGGCTGGCGGCCGTCGCAACCTCACTCCCGGGCATCAGCGCACTCTATGCCAGTCCGGCCCGCCGCTGCCTCGAAACGGCCGCCGGGCTTTGGCCCGGCCGCCTCCCGGAGACCAGGGCGGCTCTCTGGGAGCAGGACTTCGGCTCCTGGGAGGGACGACCTTTCGTCGAATTGCCCGACCTCGGACCGCTGTCGCGCGCCGACCTCGTGCGCCACCGCGCCCCGGGCGGCGAAAGCTTTCTCGACGTCTGCGCGCGCGCCGGCACCGAGATCGAGGCAATCGCCCGAACCGAAGCCGGCCGCTCGATCGGCCTGGTGGTCCACGCCGGCACGATCCGCGCCGCCCTCGCCCTCGCCATCGGCACACCCGAGGCGGCCATCGCGTTCACCATCGCACCGCTCTCGGCAACCCGGCTCGCATTTACTGCGCCGGGAGGCTGGAGCGTTGTGTGCGTCAATCAGACCTTGCCGGGGACACGCTGATGACGGCCGCCGCGATGCTCGTTGCCCTCGGGATCGATGCCCTCGTCGGCTGGCCGCGCTGGCTCTATGAGCGCGTCGGCCACCCGGTCACCTGGATCGGCGCCCTCATCTCGGCCCTCGATCGCACCCTCAACGAACCCGCTCGGGGTATGGCTCGCGGCCGCGCGATAGGCCTGCTGGCGGCGCTGGTGACCATTGGCGTGGCGACGGGCGCGGCATGGGGCCTCGCCACCATCTTGCCCGGCGGCTGGCTCGGCGTCGCCACCACCGGCCTCCTCGCCTGGCCCTTCGTTGCCACCCGCGCCATGCACGATCACGTCACAGCCGTGGCCGACCCTCTCGAAGCCGGTGACCTTCCCACCGCTCGGCGGGCCGTCTCCATGATCGTCGGACGCGATCCGACCCAGCTGGATGCACCCGCGGTCGCTCGCGCCAGCCTCGAGAGCCTCGCCGAAAACACCTCGGACGGCATCGTCGCACCGGTCTTCTGGGGAGCGCTTCTCGGGCTTCCCGGCATCGTCGCCTACAAGGCCATCAACACCCTTGATTCGATGATCGGTCACCGCACCCCCCGGCACGAGGCCTTCGGCTGGGCCTCGGCGCGCATCGACGATGTCGTGAACCTTGCCCCGGCGCGCCTCACGGGCCTGCTGTTCGTCCTCGCCAGTGGCCGGCCTGCCGCCGCGTTCACCACCATGCTGCGCGATGCCCGCCACCACCGCTCACCGAATGCCGGCTGGCCCGAAGCCGCCATGGCGGGTGCCCTCGGTGTGCGCCTCTCGGGCCCACGCGTCTATGCCGACCGCATCGCTGAGGAGCCCTGGCTCAATGGCACGGCGCGCGATCCGCAGGCGACGGACATCCGCCACGGGCTCGCTCTCTTCCGGCGCGCCATGATGTTTCTTGCGCTGTTGCTCGCGCTCGCTGTCGCGCTGGTTATCATCTCCTGGAGAGCGGGGAGCTGAATATGACCCGTGATCATGGTGGAGATATCGACCGTGCGATCGCCCGCTTCGGCGGCAAGCACGAAGAGTGGATCGACCTGTCGACCGGCATCAACCGGGTGCCCTACCCGGTTCCCCCGCTCGGCGAGCATGCCTTGCGGTCCCTGCCGACACGTGCGGATATCGAGCGCCTCGTCGACGCCGCCCGCCGGCGTTATGCGACGTGCGCCGCGATCCTTCCCGTGGCCGGTGCCCAGGCCGCGATCCAGTTGCTCCCCTTGCTCGAGCGCGCGCCCTCGCGCTGCGGCACCGCGCGCATCCTCTCGCCGACCTACAACGAGCATGCCGCGAGCTGGCGCTCCGCCGGCTGGCGCATCGAGGAGGCGGGCGACCTTGCCGGTCTCGTCGGCGCCGCCGCCGCCGTCGTCGTCAACCCGAACAATCCGGAAGGCCGCGCCTTCACGCCGAATGACCTCCTCGAACTCTCCGGCCGGGTCGCGCGCCTCGTGGTCGACGAGAGTTTCGCCGACCACGACGCCGCACTGTCCCTCGCCCCGGACATCGGCACCGAGCGCGGCGTTTTCGTCCTTCGATCGTTCGGAAAGTTCTACGGTCTCGCCGGCATCCGGCTCGGTTTCGTCATCGGTCACGAGGACGATATCTCCAGCCTGGCGGCAATGGCCGGTCCCTGGCCGGTGTCTGGCCCCGCGATCGCCATCGGTGCGCTCGCGCTCGCCGATGACGCCTGGGCTGGCGGCACCGCCCGGCGCCTCGAGGCCGAAACGCTCCGCCTCGACGCGCTTGCCGTGACGGCCGGCTGGCAGCCGGCTGGCGGCAGCGCCCTCTTTCGCCTCTACGAGACCCCCGATGCCGGCGCCGCCCAGGCCGCCCTTGCCCGGTCTCGCATCTGGAGCCGGATTTTCCCCTACTCCTCCACCTGGCTGCGGCTCGGAATTCCCGGCGGGCAAACGGAATGGTCACGCGTTGCGGACGCGCTCGGCGCGATGGGCGAGTGAGCGGCGCAGCCTGGCGAGGCAGCCGGCGCCGCGCGCCCCAACCCTATATCACCTCCTCGAAGAGCCGCACGGCGGCCTCACGCGTCAACTCGACGGGATTTCCCCCCGCCGTCGGATCGACGATCGCCATCTCGGCCATCTCCGCGATACGGTCACGCTTGACGCCGAGTGCGGCGAGCTTGTCCGGGATGGCGAGCTTGGCGCGCAACTCCATCACGAACGCGAAAAACCCATCGAAGCCTCCGTCGATCCCGAGATAGGCGGCAACCCGCGCGATCTTCGGCTCGATCGCCCCCCGATTGAAGGTCAGGACGGCCGGCATCACCACCGCGTTCGTCGTTCCGTGGTGCGTGTTGTAGATCGCCCCGACCGGATGCGACAGCGAATGGATCGCCCCGAGCCCCTTCTGGAAGGCGACCGCCCCCATCGCCGCGGCGCTCATCATGTGCGCGCGCGCCTCGAGGTCGCTGCCGTCGGCATAGGCGCGCGGAAGATATTCCTTGACGAGCCGCATCCCCTCAAGCGCCACGCCTTCGCTCATGGGATGGTAGAACGGGCTGCAATAGGCCTCGAGACAATGCGCGAACGCGTCCATTCCCGTCCCCGCCGTGATCGCCTTCGGCATCCCGACCGTCAACTCGGGATCGCAGATCACGATCGAAGGGAGCATTTTCGGATGGAAGATGATCTTCTTGACGTGCGTCTGGCTGTTCGTGACGACGCCGGCGCGCCCGACCTCGGAACCCGTGCCCGCCGTGGTCGGGACAGCCACGTTGGGCGCGATCTTGGCGGCGTCGGCCCGCGTCCACCAGTCGCCGATATCCTCGAAGTCCCAGACCGGCCGCGTCTGGCCCGCCATGAAGGCGACGAGCTTGCCGAGGTCGAGCCCCGAGCCGCCACCGAAGGCAACGACGCCATCGTGCCCACCCGCCTTGAAGACCGCAACGCCCGCCGCGAGGTTCCTTTCCGTCGGGTTCGGATCGACGTCGGCGAACACCGCCCGACCAAGCCCGCCCGCCTCGAGCACATCGAGCGCCCGGCCGGTGATGGGCAGACCAGCGAGCCCCCGGTCCGTGACCAGCAACGGTTTTGCGATGCCCGCGGCGCGACAGGCCTCGGCGAGTTCCCCGATGCGCCCCGCGCCGAACCGAACCGCAGTCGGGTAGCTCCAATTTGCCCTTGGAATCATGGACATCATGCCTTCTTGAGATGGTAGGATTTCGGCCGCGTCAGGTTCTGGTAGCCGATGACCGAGAGCGCCCCGCCCCGCCCGGTGTTCTTGCAGCCCGTCCAGCACAGCGCCGGATCGAGATAATCGCAGCGGTTCATGAAGACCGTTCCCGTCGCGATCCGGGCCCCGACGCGGGCCGCCCGTTCGTCGTCCCGCGTCCAAAGCGAGGCCGTCAGACCGTAGCTGCTGTCGTTCATAAGCGCGATCGCTTCCTCGTCGCCGTCCACCGCCATGATGCCGACCACGGGTCCGAAGTTTTCTTCCCGCATCAGCGACATGGAATGGTCGACACCGGTCAGCACCTGCGGCATCAGGTAGGCCGCCCCGTCATCGGCCGGAAAGAGCTTGCGATCGATATGGGCGCGCGCGCCCTTGGCGATGGCCTCGTCCGTCTGCTCGCGCACCGTCGCGGCGAACCGCTCGCTCGCCATCGGCCCGAGTGTGGTTGCCTGATCGAGCGGGTTGCCGAGGACGTAGCCGGAGGTGATCTCGACCGCCTTGGCGACGAAGTCGTCGAAGAGGCGCCGAGCCACGTAGATGCGCTCGATGCCACAGCAGCACTGGCCGGAATTGAACATCGCTCCGTCGATCAGAGTCGCCGCGGCGGCCTCGACGTCCGCGTCCTCCATGACGTAGCCCGGGTCCTTTCCGCCGAGTTCGAGGCCGAGGGGGGTGAACGTGCCCGCCGCCGCCCGCTCGATCGCCTGTCCTCCCGCCACCGAGCCCGTGAAGTTGACGAAATCGAAGGCTCGCGAAGAAATCAATCCTTCGGTCGTCGCGTGATCGAGGAAGAGATTGACGAAGACGTCCTCCGGCACGCCGGCCTCGAGGAATGCGCGAACCATCCGCTCGCCGACCAGCAGCGTCTGCGTGGCGTGCTTGATGACGACGGCATTGCCCGCGATCAGCGCCGGCGCAACCGTATTGATCGCCGTGAGGTAGGGATAGTTCCAGGGCGCGATGACGAAGACGACACCGTGCGGCTCGCGCAGGATGCGCCTCTCGAAGCGGTCGGAATTCTCGATGACGATCGGCGCGAGGGCCATCTCAGCGATCGACGCCATGTAGGTGGCCCGCTCGTCGACACCGCGGAACTCCCCGCCGTAGCGCACGGGCCGCCCCATCATGCGCGCGAGTTCCGGCACGACCTCCGCAGTCATTTCACCGAGCCGCGCAACGCCCTTGCGCACGAGTGCGATCCGCTCGTCGAGGGGGCGAGCGGCCCACGCCGACTGCGCCCGGCGCGTCCTGGCGACGATCCGTTCCGAATCCCCGAGCGTCATGACGGGACGCTCGGCGACCAGTGAGCCGTCGACCGGCGAGATGCAACGCAGGTTCTTCGTCATGTTCTCAGCACCTCTCGAACCCACGCGCCACCTCCCAGTCGGTGACGCGGGTATCATATTCCTTCTGCTCCCAACGCCCGGCATGCACGTAGTGGTCGATCACGTCGTCGCCGAAGGCCTTGCGCAGCATTGCCGATCCGTCGAGCGCCGCCGTCGCGTCGCGCAGCGTCTTGGGGATTTCCCGTCCCGAGCCGCCATAGGCATCGCCCCTGAAGGCGGGCTCGAGCACCAGCTTTCGCTCGATGCCGTCGAGCCCGGCGGCAAGCAGCGCCGCCATTGCGAGGTAGGGATTGAGGTCCGCCCCCCCGACCCGGCACTCGACCCGGACCGCCTTGGAATCCGCGCCGCACACCCGATAGCCCGCCGTGCGGTTGTCCATCGACCAGACCGCCTTCGTCGGTGCGAAGGTACCCGCCATGAAGCGCTTGTAGGAGTTGATGTAGGGCGCGAGGAAGTAAGTGATCTCGCTGGCGTGCGTCAGCAGCCCCGCAAGGTACTGGCGCATCATTTCCGACATCCCGTGATCGGCTGCGGGATCGAAGAACATAGGCTTGCCCGCCCTCGACCAGAGCGACTGGTGGATGTGCGAGGATGATCCGGCGCGGGCGGTGTTCCACTTCGCCATGAAGCTGACCGAGCGACCGTTCTGCCAGGCGATCTCCTTGACCGCGTTCTTGATGATGGCGTGGCGGTCCGCCATCGTCAGCGCGTCGGCATAGCGGACATTGATCTCTTCCTGACCGGCGTCCGCCTCGCCCTTCGAATTCTCCACCGGAACATCGGCGTTGTTGAGACCGTTGCGGATCGCCCGCATCACGTTTTCTTCCTTGGTGGTCTGGAAGATGTGGTAGTCCTCGTTGTAGGCGCTGATGGGTGTGAGCCCCCGGTAGCCCTTGCGGCTGGCGTCCTCGAAACTCTCCTCGAAAAGGAAGAATTCGAGTTCGGACGCCATCTTGGCCTCGAGCCCCACGGCCTCGAGGCGGGCGATCTGGCGCTTGAGGATCGCGCGCGGCGAATGAGCCACCTCCCCATGCGTGTGATGGTCGAGCACGTCGCAAAGAACGAGCGCGGTTCCCTCGAGCCAGGGTATGCGCCGCAGGGTCGCAAGGTCCGGCTTCATGGTATAATCGCCATAACCCGCCTGCCAGCTCGTCGCCTTGTAGCCGTCGACGGTGAACATCTCCATGTCCGTCGCCAGGAGGTAGTTGCAGCTGTGTGTCTCCTGCCAGGCGCTCTCGACGAAATATTCCGCCTGAAAGCGCTTGCCCATCAGTCGGCCCTGCATGTCGACCTGTGCCGCCACGACCGTGTCGATGCGGCCGGCGGCCACCTCCTGCCTCAGTTCCTCGATCGTGAGCTTGCCCGCCATTTTGGTCCCGGTCCCTGCTGGTGGATTGGAATGGGGCGCACGCCCCTGGCATGCGCCCGAGACCCGCGGGCCTTGCCCGCGGGTCCCCTGTGTTTCGAACCATCGGCCGCCTCGTCACCGCCGCCCGATGGCCGCGCCCTCGAGAGGCTCAGGTGCAGCGGTAAGGCTGGCTGGCCTTGCTCATCACATCGTTGTACTCGCGGATGATTTTGACGACCCGTGCAGCCGTCTCGTTCTCGGCGGCGATTTCGTCCCAGAACTTGACCGCCGCGTCCTCGACCGTCTTCCACTCGTCGGCGGGGATCGATGTGAGCTTGAGTTTGTCACCCTGAACGCGAAGCTTCGCCTCCCCACCCCAGTACCAGTGCTGGCGATAGTAGTGCGAGGAATCCATGCAGAGGTTGAAAAGCGTCTTGAGATGCTCGGGCAGCGCGTTCCAGCGCTCCGAGTTCGCGAAATAGGAGCCGATCCAGGCGCCCGAGATGTTGTTCGTGAGGAAGTAATTGGTCACGTTGGCCCAGCCGACGGTATAGTCTTCCGTGATGCCCGACCAGGCGATGCCATCGAGTTCGCCTGTCTGAACCGCGACCTCGATATCCTCCCAGGGCAGCGTGACCGGCACGACACCGAACTGCGTCAGGAAACGCCCGGCGGTCGGGAACGTGAACACCTTCTTGCCCTTGAGGTCCGCGAGGCTGTTGATCGGATCCTTGGTCGCGAAATGACAGGGGTCCCAGGCACCGGCCGACAGCCAAGTCACGCCGTCGACCTTGTCGTAGGCCTCCTTCCAGATCTCGTTGAGGCCCCACTGGTTGAAGATCACCGGCACGTCGAGGCTGTAGCGCAGCGCGAGCGGGAAGTAGCCGCCGAAGACGCGCACGTCCGTCGGTGCGGCGATGGAATCGTCGTCCGACTGCACCGCGTCGATCGTGCCATTCTGCATGGCGCGGAACAGCTCGCCCGTCGGCACGAGCTGGTCGGCCGTATAGAGCTCGATCACCATCTCCCCGTTCGCGACCTTGTTGAAGGCATCGATCGAGGGCTTGATCACGTGCTCGGCGAGGGCGGGTCCCGCATAGGTCTGCAAACGCCACTTGATCTGCGACTGGCCGAGCACGGCCGGTGCCGCCAGGGGGGATGCGGCGGCCGCGACGCCGGCGACGCCGGCCGTCTTGAGGAAGCTGCGTCTGGTGGTCATCGGATTTCTCCTCTCCTCGAAAGCCCGTTCTGAGCCGACGGTCCGCGGACCGGCCGGGGGCGCCGGGCTCGCCCCCGATGTGCAGGAGGTCTCAATTCCCGTAGACGTACTGCGGCAGCCACAGCGCGATCTGCGGAAACGCCATGACGAGACAGAGACCGAATATCATGACCGCCACGAAGGGAAAGATCGAGCGGTAGATGTCGATGAGCGTGATCTCCGGCGGCGCCATGGCCCGCATCAGGAAGAGGTTGTAGCCGAATGGCGGTGTCATGTAGGCGATCTGACAGGTGATCGTATAGAGCACGCCGTACCACACCAGATCGAAACCGAGCACCTTGACGAGCGGCACATAGAGCGGCGCGACGATGACCAGCATGGCGGTATCGTCGAGGAACGTACCCATCAGCAGATAGGAAAGCTGCATCAGGATCAGGATTTCCCACGGGCCCAGCCCGAGCTGGCCGATGAAGAAGCCCTCGATCGCCTTGACGGCCCCGAGCCCGTCGAAGACCGCCCCGAAGCACAGCGCCGCCATGATGATCCACATGAACATGCAGCTGATGCCGAGCGTCTTTCGCAGCGTCGTCTCCATGACGGCCCACGTCAGGCGCCCCTTTGCGATCGCCGCGAGCGTGGCTGCGAGTGCCCCGACCGCCGAACTCTCGACGAGGCTCGTGAAGCCCATCACGAACAGCCCCGTCATCGAAAAGAAAATCAGGAACGGCAGGATACCCGCGCGCAAGAGCGCCAGCTTCTCGCCGAGCGGCATGTTTCGCTCCTCGACCGGCAGCGCCGGCCCGAGGCTCGGCTGCAACCGGCAGCGAACGACGATGTAGATGATGAAGAGGCTCGCCATCATCAGCCCGGGAAACACCCCCGCCAGCCAGAGTTGGCCGACCGGCTGGCGGGCGATCATGCCATAGAGCACGAGCACCACGCTCGGCGGCACCAGGATCCCGAGCGATGAGCCCGCCTGTATCACCCCCGTCACCATGATCTTGTCGTAGCCGCGCCTGAGGAGTTCGGGCAACGCGATGGTCGCGCCGATTGCCATACCCGCGACACTGAGCCCGTTCATCGCCGAGATCACCACCATCAGCATGATGGTGCCGATCGCCAGCCCGCCATTCAGTGGCCCGAACCAGACGTGGAATGCCTTGTAGAGGTCGTCGGCGATGCGCGCCTCGGACAGCATGTAACCCATGTAGACGAACAGCGGCAGCGTCAGCAGCGGATACCACTTCATGAGCTTCATGGCCGACGAGAACGGCAGCTCGAACCCGCCCTTGCCCCAGAGGGCGAGCGCCGCGATGACCGCCACCGCTCCGATCGCCGCGAAAACCCGCTGGCCGGTCAGCAGCATCAGCATCATCGATGCGAACATCAACAGCGCGATGACCTCGTAGCTCATCAGAGCTCCTCTCCACGAAGCTTCGCAACGTCCTTGATGAGCGCCGAAATCGCTTGCAGCAGCATGAGGAAGATCGCGAAGGTCATCACCACCTTGATCGGCCACATGTAGGGCCTCCAGGCGGAATAGCTGCGCTCGCCGTACGCAATGGCGTACTGCGTGCTCGAGACGGCCCCGGCCAGAAGCCAGAAGAGATAGAAAATGAGGAACAGCACCGTGAATGCATCGACCCAGGCGCGCGTGCGGTCCGACCAGGCGCCATAGAGGAGATCCATGCGCACGTGCTCGTTCTGCTGCATCGAGTAGGGGCCCCCGAGGAGAAAATAGGCGACCATCAGGAACTGCGCCACCTCGAGGGTCCACAGCGAGGGCGAGAACCACGGCAACTTCGAGAGTGCGGAATAAAAGAGAACCGCCATCATCACGAAGATGAGATACATGGTCGCTCGTCCGACCAGGCGGTTGAAGCCATCGACGATCCGCACGTACCATCGCAAGAACGACGGCATCGCGCGTCTGCTGGCGCCCGCCTCGCTCATGACGTGCCCCTCGCTCCGGCCCCCGCCGCACACCTCGACAGCGCCCTGGGCAATCGCGCCGCAAGGCACCGCGCGAGGTCGGCCTGCTGCGCGGCGGTTTCGACATGGTCGCTTCGGATTTCGATCATGACATTGTGTTGCCGGCGGGCAAGGCCGTGCTTGACGAGGGTGTGCGTCACGCCATCCGCCGGGCCATAGGGCTCATTGCGCCGAACCACCCAGTCGCAATGCTCACCATACCCCTCGAGCAGGGCATCGGCGAGCCGGCTGTCCGTATCGTGCAGGATGCCGAGATCGATATCGCGACGCCGCCCGGCATAGACGGGCGTGAACGTGTGGATGGTCACCAATGCCGAACTGCGCCGTTCGGCGGCGCGCCGGTCGAGGCAGCGCGACACCGCATCGTGGAACGGCCGGTAGTAGCCGGCGATCCGCGCCGCGCGCGCGCGCGCATCGAGATTGGCATTGCCCGGCACGTCGTAAACCTCGCTGCGCGCGACGATCGCGCTCTCGGATTCGGGCGGGCGGTTGCAGTCGTAGACGAGCCGCGAGACCGTGGCCGCGATCAGCGGGGCATCGAGGAACTCGCTGAGGAGACCGGCCACGGCAAGGGCGCCGGGGTCCCAGGCGATGTGGCTCGCCCTGGCGTGATCGTCGAGCCCGAGGCCGTCGAACTCAGGAGGAATGAAGTTCGAGGCGTGCTCGCAGATGACCACGAATGCACCGCGTCCGGCGGGATTGCGCACGTCGGCGACGCCGCCCTCCCCCGCCTCTGCGATCGCCCCGGGCTGGCCCATCACCCGCTACCCCCTGCGCCCTTGTAAATCCATCCTTTCACATGGCCCACGAGAGTCAATGGCTCGTCTGTACGATTTGTTTCATTTCCCGACGGCTTGTAGACTTTCCTTCGACAGCGCCCGCGCGCCATGCCAGACTGGACGCCGATGGAGAGCACCGACAACGGCGACGGGCCGCGCACCGGGACGGTCGCCGAGCGCATCAGGGCGATGTTCGACAAGTTGACGCGTGCCGAGCGCCAGCTCGCCAACACCATGCTCGCCAACTACCCGGTGTCCGGTCTCGGCAGCATCACCGCGCTCGCCGAAGCCGCCGCCGTCTCGACGCCGACGGTCGCCCGCATGGCCCGCAAGCTCGGCTTTGGCGGTTTTCCCGAATTGCAGGCGGCGCTCCGCGCCGAACTCGAGGCGACCATCTCGAACCCGATCTCCAAGCACGACCGCTGGGCCGAACACGCCCCCGACACCCATATCCTCAACCGCTTCGCCGACGCCGTCATGGACAACCTGCGCCAGACGCTGCGCCAATTGCGCACGGAGGATTTCGATGCCGCCGTGGCCCTGCTGACCGACCCCGTGCGCCGCCTCCACATCGTCGGCGGGCGCATCACCCGCCCCCTTGCCGAATACCTCTTCACCCACCTCCAGGTGGTGCGCGACGGCGTGGTCCTGGTGCCGACGAACGCCAGCTCCTGGCCGCACTACGTGCTCTCGATGCAGGAGGGCGACGTGCTGGCGATCTTCGACATCCGCCGCTACGAGCAGAACGCCCAGCGGCTCGCCGAACTGGCGCGTGGGCGCGGCCTCGAGATTGTCCTCTTCACCGACCAATGGGGCTCGCCGATCGCCCGTCAGGCCCGTGTCGCCTTCAATGCCCGCATCGAGGCGCCGTCCGCCTGGGATTCGTCCGTCGTCACACTCTTCATCGTCGAAGCCCTGATCTCGGCCGCCCAGACCGCGACCTGGGGCGAGAGCCGCGAGCGCATGCGCGCCCTCGAGGAGCTGATCGACCAGACCCGGATGTTCCGCAAGTTCACCTGAGGCCCGGCCCGAGGGCACCACGTGGCGACGGCTCAGCCCTCGCCGATGAGGCGCGCGAGTGGCTCGCCATGGATGGCGTGGGCAACGACCGCCTCGCTCATCGCCCCGAGGCCCGCATAGAAGGCCTGCGCCTCGCTGTTCCAGGCCTTCGAGACCCACCAGAGATAGACGAGGCCGCGTGCTTCGACCTCCCTGGCGACCGCGACGAGCAGCCGGCGGCCGGCGCCGCGACCGCGCGCCTCGTCACTGACGAAGAGGTCGCAGACATAGAGCCCGCGCGCGGCATGGGCGGCCTCGTAGGCGGACTGGAACGTGACATAGCCGACGAGGCGGCCGGCCTCCTCGGCAACGAGGCAATCGACGGCCCGCCCCGGCGAGATCATGTCGCGCAGAACCGCCTCGGTGGTCGCGTGCTCGGTCGGATCACCTTGATGGACGCAGAGCGCACGCACGAGACCGCCGAGCGCCTCGGCGTCGGCCGGCGTCGGGGGGCGGATGTGGGGGGTTGCATTCGAAAGCATGTGTCAGCGCTTCGATCAGCCCAAATCATCAAAGTGTCGCAATGTTCCTCAAACCTGAGACATCGACAACGAATGATTCCCGACGAGCCCAGGCCCACGGCAAGGTCCAACTTGTCCACACGATCGGCTCCAACGTCTCTCACCCGCAATTGCCGACATGCGCTTAAGCAGCTGCACCAAACTTGACCAAAGGCCAAACGAAAGTCAAATTTGCTCGTCGCGGAGGAGCACGCATCAGAATGATTCGTTTTTGAGAACCGCCGATTTGCACAATCGGAACAATCAACGCAAGCTGAGCATAAAAAAATGTCACCCTTTGCATTTGTGGTTATGCCATTTGACGAAGAATTCCGTGACCTGTATGAATTTGGAATAAAGGAACCGCTAACGAAGCTTGACTATCGCGTCGCACGCAATGACGACCCTGCAAATTTTTCCGCCGATGATATGCTCGACCGCATCAAGAGGTCAATAATAAGCTCCGACATAATTGTCGCCGTTACAGACGGTGCCAATGCCAACGTAATGTGGGAAATTGGCTTTGCGATGGCACACCAGAAGCCATGCGCATTACTCACGAAAGACCCCCACTCAATTCCCTTCAATCTAAAGCATAGCGATCATATAATTTACACTAACGTTACGGACTTGGGCGGTAAGCTGTCCAAATGGGCAGCCAATTCGGCACGAGCGATTCGCGGAGAATCTGCAGCCGAGGATTTAGGAAAAACCATCACCCACCGCACGCAAGCAGGTGTGAGTCGGGGCACTGAATTCGACAGCGCCGCCCATCAAATTTCTACAAGACTCCTACATAAGTACGACATCAATTCCTCGGCGGAAGGTGGCGATTTATTTGAAGAAACGTTTACATTGCGAGTGGAATCTAAAAAGTTGCTGAAAAACATTCGGATCATTTCTGAGGCAGAGGTCGAAGAGTTCGTCGTGTCCAATGACGGCGATGGGGGAATATATCATGACCCCGCACCCAAGACGCACCAATTTCCTCTTCAAAAAATTCCGGATTTGAACCCTGGTGAACATATTGATATCGAACTCTTGGAGGCAATATCACACCTGCGGGCATCGCCTCATTTTGTGAGCGGATCTCAATCCAGCACAATGCCCGCCAAACCTCCCACTTCCACCTTAAAAACCTCCCCCAGAGAATCCGTGGATCTTTCTGCGGTTGGATACATCCAATTCAAAGCAAAGATAAGTCATGCAGAGGGCGCCCCATTTGAGATCGGCGTCCGCATTGCAAATAATCGTAGAGTCTATCCAGTATTAGAGCCGTACCATCTGTCAGGACCAGTTGAATTGGAGCTGACAAAAAATTGGAGGACGATGGGAGATTAAGTTCCCTCAATCCACCGCGAGTTCGCTCGGATCGAGGGCATCCTCGGGATAGACCGGATAAACGCCCTGCGTGCGGCCGAGCTGCTTGGTGAGCGCCAGCACGATGTCGATCGCCGGCGTTTCGACCCCGACGAGACGGCCCATTTCCTGGACCACGCCCAAAAGCGCGTCGAGTTCGATGGCGCGACCTTTTTCGAGGTCCTGCAGCATGCTGGTGCGGTGCGCCCCGACCGCCGCCGCCCCGTTGATGCGCTTGGTGATGTCGACGCGGAAATGCACCCCGATCCGCCGCCCGATGCTCTCGGCCTCTTCCATCATCCGCCGCGCGACGCGCCGCGTTCCCGGGTCCGTCGCCATCACGTCGAGCGTCGCGCGCGTCAGCACCGAAATCGGGTTGAAACAGAGGTTGCCCCAGAGCTTCAGCCAGATGTCGTCGCGGATGTCGGGATAGAGGCGCGGGGAGAGTCCGCCGGCCTCGAATGCCGCGACCAGCGCCTCGACGCGCGGCGTCACCTCGCGGTTCGGCTCGCCGAAGCCGAAGCGGTCACCGTAGATGTGCTTGATGACACCCGGCTCGACGATCTCGGTCGCCGGATAGACCGTCGCCCCGATCGCGCGCTGCGGACCGATCGCATTCCACTGGCGGGCCTGCGGATCGACAGTCTGGAGCTGGAGGTTGGCGAACTGCCCCTCGAGCCCGTGGAAATACCACCAGGGGATGCCGTTCTGCATGGTGACGACGGCCGTCTCGGGCCCAAGCAGGGGCGCGAGCTTCTCCGCCGATTCCCAGGCCTGATGCGCCTTGAGGGCAACGATCACATAATCCTGTGGCCCGAGTTCGGCCGGATCGCTCGCGGCCCTGAGGCGGGCCGTCCGCTCACCGTCCTTGAAACGCACCGTGAGCCCCTTGGCCTGCATCGCCGAAAGGTGCGGGCCGCGCGCGACGACCGAGACCTCCGCCCCGCTCCCTGCCAGCATGACCCCGACATAGCCGCCGATCGCCCCGGCGCCGTAGATGCAGATTTTCATGTCTCCCCCTTCGGGTTCGGCTTCGACGGCCACGGGGCGCGGGCCCACTCGAACCGCACCCGTCGGGCCGTGGCTAGTCGAAGGGGCTGGCGCTGACAACCATGCCAAGGGGTGGGATACCAGATGCCAGCCACGAGCCCGACCTACTCGAAAAGGCGGTCTCCGCGCTCGGCGATCACCTGGCGGGCTTTGCGCAGGGTCGCGTTCGCCGCCTCCTCGCGCGAGGCAAAGAGGTCCGCACGGATCAACCGGTGCGTGCGCACCGCGCCGTCGACGGTCCGACTGATCTCGCCGCAGACGCGGTACTGCCCACCCTCCTTCTGCGGCATCGCCTTGATGTGGAAGCCCTCGTGCTCCAACTCGGCCGCGACCGCCTCGCCGCCGCCCCCGCCGGTGTCAGCGCCACCGCCCCCACCGAACAGTTTTTTCAGGAATGACATGGCGTCTCCTTTCGCTCCGAAGCTACGGGGCCTTTCGGCACGCCGCCGCCCGCCCGGCCGCCCCCACTAGGCCCGCCGCCGCCCGGCACGTCAACCGCGCCCGCTCAGAATGCCACTTTGTCTCCGCCCTTGAGCTCCAGGATTTCGCGCGCCTCGTCGGGCGTTGCCACCTCGAGACCCAGCCCCTCGATGATGCCGCGCACCTTCGTCACCTGCTCGGCATTCGAGCGCGCGAGCTGACCGGCTCCGATCCAGAGCGAATCCTCGAGCCCCACCCGCACGTTGCCGCCCATCGAGGCGGACATGGCCGCGATCGTCATCTGGTTGCGCCCGGCCCCGAGCACGCTCCAGCGATAGTCGCTGCCGAAGAGGCGGTCGGCCGTGCGCTTCATCATCATGACGTCTTCCGGGTGGCCGCCGATGCCGCCGAGGATGCCGAACACGGACTGGATGAAAAACGGCGGCTTGACGATGCCGCGCTCGGCGAAGTGCGCGAGCGTATAGAGATGGCCGATGTCGTAGCACTCGATCTCGAAGCGCGTGCCGTTCTCGGCGCAGGTCGTCAGGATGAATTCGATGTCGGCGAAGGTGTTGCGGAAGATGCGCTCGCGCGAGCCTTCGAGATACGGCCGCTCCCAGTCATGCTTGAATTCCGTGAAGCGGGCGAGCATCGGATAGAGACCGAAATTCATGGTCCCCATGTTGAGCGAGGCGACCTCCGGCTTGAAGAGGGCGGCCGGGCGCGCGCGCTCCTCGATGGTCATGGTCGCGGCCCCGCCCGTGGTGATGTTCACGACGCAGTTCGAGCGCTGCTTGATGACGCCGAGGAAGCGCCCGAAGGCCTCCGGCGTCTGGTCCGGGCGACCATCGACGGGGTTGCGGGCATGGAGGTGGACGATGGCCGCGCCCGCCTCGGCGGCGCCGACCGCGGCATCCGCGATCTCCTCGGCCGTGACGGGCAGGTGCGGTGACATCGAGGGCGTGTGGATCGAGCCCGTCACCGCGCAGGTGATGATGACCTTGCGGGCCCCGCGCGGCTTGCCGCCCGCGCCGCCGCCCGCCGAGCCGCCGGCCGGTCCGCTGGCCGCACCTGCCGCGCCCGCCTTGCCATCACCTGCCGCCATCTCACTGCTCCCCATGCTCTGCCTGCCGGCGCCACCGCCCGAGCCGCCACTATCGGCCGGAAGGTGGCCCGCGCCAAGGGGGGGGGGTGGGGCGAGGCGAGGCAAGGCGACGCCAGCGGCTCCCGGGAGGAGGCCGCACACGCGAGGCGGGGCGAGGCGAGGCGAGGCGGGGCGGGGCGCGGCGCCCCCCCCTGGCTTACGATGTTTTCACGTCGAGATGGTAAGCCCCGAGCACCTGCAAGTGCCCATCCCCGTCACGTTTCGAGTTCCGCCAGACATGTTGACCGTATTCGGATTGGCCGTGTTCGCTTTCCTTTTCGGCGGAATGCTCCGGGCCAAAGCCTATCGCTGGCGCTATCTGGCCGAAAGCTATGCCGCCGACCCCGGTCCCCCTGTCGGCGAGCGAAACATGCGCAGCGCGGTTCTGGTCGGGCTCGGCGCCTTCAACTCGCTGAAGGGCATCATGACGATCCGCACACATGAAACCGGTGTGTCGTTCCGTGTCATGCCGGCCTTCTCATTGTTCCATGAGCCGTTGTTCGTGCCCTACACCGACATTCGCGGCTGGAAGACGACCTGGTATCTCGATGCCCCCTCGAGCGAGCTCGAGTTCCGCCGCGCGCCGCAGGTCAAGATGATCCTGCCGGCCGAGGATGCCGAATGGATCCGGGAACACGCGGGTCAGAAAATGGCGTTCCGCAACGTCCCTCCGCCGCAAGGCAATGCCGGCCGGGCCTCGCACTTCTTTGCGACGACACATGCGTTGTTATCGCTCGTCATGCTCGCAGGCCTTGCGTTTTTCTTCTTCTTCGGCCCCGCGAGATAGCACGGGCATGCACCGTCTGGCATTCGCGAACCGATGAACGCGCCGCTACACTTCGCTCTGCGGCCCGGCACGACCCGCCACCTCGGAATGATCGCGACACGCGCGCCCGCTTGCCACCCACGCCGCAGCCCGAATAGATGTGGCATCGCCTCACGGGGCTCGCATCTCATGATGTCCGTGCGAATTGCGCCCGAAGCGCCCACCGCGCCCGAGCCGCCATTCGGTCGCAAGCGGGCTGGCAGGGGCGGATCGAGGGGTGTCGCTCGTGACAAGGAGCGGACATGACCCTTCGGTACCGTTATGCGCCGCAGCAACGGCGTTATGGGCCAAGTGCGGACTCATGCGGCGTAGCGTATTTCGCACCGCAAAACCGTCGCGCCCATACAGAAGCGGCCGTTCGCCACACGCGGTCTACGGGCTCGTCGACGCTCGGCGGGCACGGTCGGTGTCGGGAGCATTGCGACAAATTATCGGTGGTCCGAAGAACGGGCACAGGTCACCATCGTTCATCTCGTCACGTCCAGCTCCCCCGGTGAGGATGTCGTCCCCGTTCATGCCGGACGGACTACCGTCATGAACAAACGTCACGATAGGAACGGCGTCCGAACCCGCCCGCGAGGCGGCCTTCACCGGATGGGTACTTCTGTCCGGCTTCTGGGAGCTGAGCAGAGTAGCGGCACGCCCGTCACTTTCCCCGGATGCAGTGCAGAACGCGAGTGGCGTACTGCACTGCTTCCGGGCTCGCTTGAAGGAAAATGTAGAACGCCGGCGGTTCGAGGCAATCAGTTGAGCTTGATCGAGCCGAAGACGCGGACGTTGGCGCCCGGCTCCAGAACCTCTTCGCGACGCTTGAAGGAGGCGTGGTTCAAGATCTCCTCGTTGGTCAGGTTCTCACCCTTGATGCCAATCGTCATCGAGGGACCTAAACCCGCGCCGGGCTCGAGCCGCGCCGTATAGGACAGCTCTGCGGAGACGTTCGTGTAACCAGGCGTTGCGATCTCGTTCTCGCCAATCCGGTTCTGCTCGAATGCGTGTAGGACACCGGCACGGGCCAACCAGTTGTCGTCGCGATAGACGAGGGCACCGCCGAGACGGTGTGGTGGAATACGCGGCACATTACCACCCTCGTCGAAGCGGGCGTGCACGAAGTCGTACTGTGCCTCGATGCCCCAGACGCCGTTCCAGATCGGCGCCACATCGTACTGGGCCGCCAGCTCAAAACCATAGAACGTGGCGTTGCGCTGCTGGAAAAAGACGAGGTCAAACAGGTGCTCGTGGTGTTCCTCGTCATGGTCGTGTTCTTCGTGACCGGCCTCGGCGCAGTGGAAGTGGCCATTGTGGGCACCGGGCTCGCATTCGACGTCGGTGAGCTGGCGATAAATGAAGCCATGGTAGCGCGTGTAGAACGCCGAGGCATCGAAGCGCAGCGGTCCGGATGCCCGGGCCAGTCCTGCCTCCAGCGTGAAGGCTTTCTCCTTTTCCAGGAAGGGGTTGCCGACCTCGAATGTGCCGGTTGCCTCATGCATGCCCTTTGAGAAAAGCTCCGCCGCATCGGGTGCGCGCTCGGTAAATTGGGCGTTGAGGCGAGCCTTGGCGAGGGAGAGGTCCTGAACGACGCCGAGGCTGGCACTCACCGGAGCGAAATCACGCACTCCGGTGAAGGTCGTTGCAAACCATGGGTGGTGGTCATTATGACCTTCGCCCTCTGAAAAGTCCGACCACCCGGTTCCATCGACCCTGGTGTGCTCGATGCGAGCGGCAGCCTGCATCTTCAACGTGGCATCGAGGTCGAATTCCTCGAAGACGAAGGCCGCGAGCGAATTCGTCTCCACAGGTTCGAGAAGGGACTCCCCCTCGAAGCTCTGGCCCCGTGTCTCGCGATGAACGACCTGGATTCCAGCTGCCCCGCGCATCTCACCGAGCACGGTCCAGACCGGTAGGTGCTGAATCTCAATGCGCCCCTCCTGTTCGCGGTTCGTGAAGCGCGAGCCGAGCGAGAGGGGAATTTCTCCCTCGTGATCCTCCTCATGCTCCTCTTCATGATCGCCATGCTCCTCGCCCTCCTCGTGCCGGGCGAGTTCGTCGTGTGCGTAGTCGGACGCGCCGAACCAGAAGCGCAGTGCCTCGACGCCAAAGGCGTTGGGGCGCCATTCGCCGCGCGCCATGACCTTGTCCTGCTCCAGGTCGATGCGCGGGTCCACCCCCTCGTCAGCTTCCTCTCCCGGCACGCCGTAGAGGCTCTCGACGCGGCTGACCGAGATGCCGATAAAGCCGTCCGACCAGATCCGCGATAGGCCGAGCCCAAAGCCCCTATTGTCGATGAACGAGTTCGCCTGAGGTCCGCGCGGCGTGTCGTAGTCGTCGGCCTTGCGCACGAAGGCATCCGCATGGAACGCAAAACCGTCGGCGCCGACGGTGGCATTGAAGGCGCCGTCACGACCATCGTCGACGGACGTGAAGCCTCCCATGATCTCCGCGGCAATGCCGGTCGGCGGTATGAAGGTCGGAATGCGCTCGTTCTCCACGGCGACCACGCCGCCGATCGCCCCGCTGCCGTAGCGCAGTGTCGCCGGGCCCCGCACGACCTCGATGCGGTCAGCGGAAAACGGGTCGATCGGGACCGCGTGGTCTTCCGAGATCGCCGAGACGTCGTGCGAGCCGATGCCGTTCTCCTGCACTCGGACCCGGTATGAATCGAGACCGCGAATGATCGGCCTGCTGGCTCCGGGAGCGAATGTCGAACTCGTGATGCCCGGCCGCTCGTCGAGCACGCCGGAAACGTTCGCGCCGCCCTCGCTGAGGACGTCACGCTCCGTTGCGACGGTGGTGGACACGAAGGCATCCTCGACGACGATCAGCGTTCCGGGCATGCCTACATCCGCCGCCACCAACGTACCGGTAGTAAGCACCGGTGAAGGCGTGGATATTACGATCCCTTCGAGTTCGATCGGCTGTTGCGCGTGGGCCCCGATCGGAACACCGGCCGCAAGGATGCATCCGGTCGCGAGCCGGAGTGTTGAATACGAACGCACGGTTACGCCCCCCTTCCCAAGACACTTCTGAGAGATTTCATTCGCCCTGATTTCCATCCCGGTGTCTGACGACCCGCCACCGCGACCAGCTGAGATCCGAAATCCAGCCGGGAGGATCACGAACGGCGCAGGCCGGATCGACGGGCATCGCTTCCCGGCTCGCGCGTTTGAGGGAGTGGAATTCATACCGGTACCCGTGTCGCCGCTCTCTGATGGGATGGGCGGAACCGCTCCTGGCCAATACCGGGGCGATGGCACGGCACGCCAAGGCGCGGCGACCGTCGGTCTCGCACGAGAGAGAGGTGTTCGTCCGGCGATCCGACACCAGCTGGCCCCGCCAGCGTGGCAACTGCCGGGCCCGGATCGCCGGCAAGACGCTCGACGCGCGATCGCGGTTGTCAGCCCTGGCCCTTGGCACAGCGGCGCGTGATCGCAAGGCCAT
This sequence comes from Hyphomicrobiales bacterium, assembly GCA_016125495.1. Lineage (NCBI taxonomy): Bacteria > Pseudomonadati > Pseudomonadota > Alphaproteobacteria > Hyphomicrobiales > Hyphomicrobiales bacterium. The sequence goes on from WGLQ01000009.1 coordinate 180,971, forward strand.
CGAATTCCGCCTGCATGGCCTGGTCAATTTCGCATCCTCTCGTTCAACACGCCCCGAACCAGAGGCGACACGTCCACACCTGTTATGTTATATAATAACGATATGTGGTGGCGGAGCAAAGGCTGGCAACGCTTGGCTGGAGGAACTTGGCCTCATCTGTTGCGGACTGGTGACACTCGGTCACCCGTTCCGGGTCCTCCGTCTGGTCCCGCAACCCACGCCCCGCGCAAGCACGATGGCCTCAGCGGCGCTCGGCCGGTTGGAGCCTCGATGGCATCAAACACAGGAGCCTGCATACCTCTTGACGTATATTATAACATACGCAATGTTCCAGACAACGTTGAAAGGGCCAAGCGGGCATGGACGAGAAACTCATCGCGCAGCGGTCGAACGACGCAGACCACGTCGATCGCCGCCTGCCTGTCACGGTGCTGTCGGGCTTTCTGGGCGCCGGCAAGACGACGCTGCTCAACAATGTGCTCGCCAACCGCGAGGGCAAGAAGGTCGCGGTCATCGTCAACGACATGAGCGAGGTCAACATCGACGCCGAACTCGTTCGCGACGGCGGTGCGAACCTCTCGCGCACCGACGAGACGCTGGTCGAGATGACCAACGGCTGCATCTGCTGCACGCTGCGCGACGACCTCCTGAAGGAGGTCAAGAGCCTCGCGGCGCAAGGGCGCTTCGACTATCTCCTCATCGAATCGACTGGTATCGCAGAGCCGCTGCCCGTCGCCTCCACCTTCGAGTTCCGCGACGAGGAGGGAAACAGCCTGGCCGACGTCGCCCGTCTCGACACCATGGTGACAGTGGTCGATGCAGCAAATCTCCTGCGAGACTATTCATCGCACGACTTCCTCGCGGATCGGGGCGAGACGGCAGGTGAAAAGGACGGGCGCGCGTTGGTCGATCTCCTCGTCGAGCAGATCGAATTCGCCGACGTCATCGTGCTCAACAAACTTGATGTGGCGAATTCAAACGAGGTCGCTGCCGCGCGGGCCATCATACGCTCCCTCAACGCAGATGCCCGCATCATCGAGACGAGCAATGCGCAGGTCGAGATGTCCGCAATCATCGACACCGGTCTCTTCAGCTTCGAGGCCGCCCGTCGTCACCCGACGTGGCTCCAGGAGCTCAATGGATTCATGGATCACGTCCCAGAGACGGAGGAATACGGCATCTCGAGCTTCGTCTATCGGGCACGCCAGCCGTTCGATCCGGTCAAGGTGCATTCGTTCTTTGCCAGGAATTGGCCGGGTGTCATCAGGGCGAAGGGCTTTTTCTGGATCGCATCGCGGGCTGAATTCGTCGGAGAACTGTCGCAGGCGGGTCCCATCGTGCGCACGGCGGGCGTGGGCTACTGGTGGGCGTCCGTGCCGCGCACAAACTGGCCCGAGGACGACCGCGCCGTTGCCCGCATCGAGAAGGGCTGGCACGACGTCTGGGGGGACCGGCGTCAGGAACTCGTATTCATCGGGACACCCGACATGAACGAGGCCGCCATCCGCTCCGAACTCGACGCCTGCCTCTTGGAAATCCCGAACAGCGACAACATCGACACGCGCGCGTGGCGTACCCTGCCGGACCCCTTCCCGACGTGGCGCAATGATGCGGCCGAATGAGTGTGCCACGCGATCAGGCAGGCCGAGACGATTGTGCGGCGGATGCATATCCGGGTTGCGCTCACGGTGGCGCCCACTTGCCACACGATGTTTTCTCAAGCGCACTGATCGCAAGCGCGGTCAACTTTCATGACTTGACTTGGCAGGCACGGTTGCTCAAGTTGGATGTGCTCAGGTGCCATTTTCTCCGTATTGAGGAGATGGAAAAGGGAACACGGGACGTTCTGATTTCTCGTCGGAACGGAGCCGTGACTGCCCCCGCAACTGTGAGCGGCAAGCAGGTTCTGCAGGTACCACTGGCCAACTGAACGAGAGGCCGGGAAGGTGCAGGGCAAGCGTTCGAGCCGCGAGTCAGGAGACCTGCCTGAGCACGGTCGTTCTTCCCTCGCGCGGTGGGCGCGTCGGAGGCGGATACGCTGTGGCGACCGATTTGTAACCCAATTGGGGAGCTCGTGGGATGCACAGCGCTTCGATACCGACCGTCTGACCCGTCGGACATCATTGCCGTCAAGCGGTGCTGCAAGGCGCATGTCCCCCGCGCGTTGCTGAGCCGTGCGACATGCCGCCTGCGGGCTCCCGATCGTTCTGTCGGGAGGCTTAAAAGTAATGCGTAAACGAGGTGGCAATGGCGTCGGCGCGGCGCTGCTGACCGGATTGCTGGGCGGTGCGAGCGTGTTGGCGGGCGCCGTGTCCGCAACACAGAGCGCGAACGCTCAGGTCGTGCTCGAGGGCATCCTCATCACCGGCGACACGGCCGGCGGGGCCCCCGTTGCCGGAGAGACCGTCGGCACGGCGTTCACGGTGATCACGGGCGAGCAGCTGCAACAGCAAGGGATCAAATATGCATCCGATGCGTTGCGCCAGGTTCCCGGCGTCGCGGTCTCGCGAACCGGTTCATTCGGCGAACTGACCCAGATCCGGATACGCGGCGCGGAGGGCAACCACGTGCTCGTTCTCGTGGATGGTGTCGAGGTCGCCGACCCGAGCCAAGGCGAGTTCGATTTCTCCAGTCTTCTCACCGAGAACATCGAGCGCATCGAGGTGCTTCGAGGGGCACAGAGCGCCCTCTGGGGAGCCGACGCACTTGCTGGCGTGATCAACATCGTCACGAAGGCAGGGAGCCGGGGCACGAACGTGCAGGCCTCCTTCGAGGCAGGATCGTTCGACACCTACCAAGGCTCGGGCCGCATCGCTCATGGCAACGATCTCTTTCGCTTCGCCCTGAGCGGCACCCAACTGTCGACCAACGGCTTCGATATCTCCGAGTTCGGACGCACCATCGCGGACCCGACATCGGAGGATGACGGCTATGTCAACCGGACCCTGTCGTTCAAGGGCGACATCGATCTCCTGCCGTTCTTCAACGTGAGCGCGGTGCTTCGCCATGTCGACCGCCTGGGCGACGCGGATGATCAGGATTTCACGTTCGGCAGTCCGACCCAAGGCTTCACGATCGACCGGTTCTCACAGTCCGGCAGCAAGGAGGCCTTTGCGCGGGTCGAAGCCACGCTGAGCACCTTCCAGGACCATTGGGAACACGCCGTCTATTTCTCCATGTCGGATATCGAGCGCGAGAACTTCAACGATCTCGGCCGGTTCTCGTCGGGAAACTCGTCCACGCGCGAGACGACCGGCTATCGCTCGACCCTGAAGTTCGACACCCCCGAGCTCCTCGATGCCAGGCACACCATCGTCGAGCTCTACGAGCAGGAGACCGAGACCTTCCGAAATACCGCCCCGACCGCGGTCGGATCGGCTGGCGAGCGGCGGGAGCGGATGACCAAGAGTCTCGTCGGCGAGTATCGGCTGTCGCTGCTCGACAGCATTTTCCTCACCGCCGCCGTGCGCTCGGACGACTTCGACGGCTTCGATGATGCCGTGACCTACCGGACGACGGGCGCCTACGTCGTACGTGAGACCGGCACGCGTCTTCACGCGAGCTACGGCGAAGGCGTCAAGCCCCCCTCGTTCTTCGAGCAGTTCGGTTTCGTGCCCGACACGTTCGATGGCAACCCGAACCTCGTGCCGGAGACGTCGGTCTCCTGGGACGTCGGGATCGAGCAACGGATCATCCCCGGCATTCTGACCGTCGATGTCACCTATTTCGAGGCCAATCTCGACAACGAGATCTTCTCCACATTCTCGCTCACCCCGACGGGATTCAGGTCCAGCGTCGCCAACGAAGACGAGGAAAGCACGCGCGAGGGCATCGAGGTCAGCCTGACGGCAACCCCGACAGACTGGCTGTCGATCAAGGGAAGCTACACCTATCTCGAGGCGTTCGAGAATCGCAACGGTGTGCGCCTGCTCGAGGTTCGGCGTCCGCAGCACTCCGGCAGCCTCGACATCTTCGCCCGGTTTCTCGACGGCCGTGCCCGGGCCAATCTGGGCATCGTCTACAATGGCGAGATGGACGACCTAGAGTTCGTCAACACCACGCCGCAGACGCGCATCACGCTGCCCGAATACACGGTTGTGCGTCTTGGGGCGGAATACGATCTCTCCGACCAGATCACCTGGTACGCACGGGGCGAAAACGTCTTCAATGAGGACTACCAGGAGGTATACACGTTCGAGACCGCCGGGGCATCGTTCTACACGGGCATCCGCATGAACCTGTCGGACGTCCTTGGTGATGACTACGGGTCGCTCAAGTGATCGCGTGACGCGCACTCGAGCAACAGCGCAGGGGCGAAAGGGCACTCAGCGGGGCCTTTTCGCTCCGTTTGCCTTGGCGGGTGGGCCTCGAGCTCCGACTAGGACGGGCGGTCGCATCGGGCAGGCCCAAGCCGACGCGCCAGGGGATGGCGGCGCCTCTGATCCGCTGCACGAGAGGAATGGGGTACGAGAGGAATGGACATGATCGCGCTCCCCATATGTTCGCCCGAGCCAACCGAGACGCTACGCGCCGGCGATGGTTCGATCTCGCGCGAGTTGTGGCGAGTGCCGACGGACGAACAGGTGCTGGAAGCCTTCCTGCGCGACATCTTCGAGACGCATTGGGAGGGGATCCGTTTCGGGCCCCTGATCCAGGGTGCGGCCTACGAATGGAAGTGCCCTTCGGCGCCGACCAAGATCGATCTGATGGATGGCTATCTCACCGTCCACTTCGGTCGCGGCGGGCATTTTCATCTCTGCATCGGCGAGAACAAGGGAAGCGAGGCCTTTCCGACGCCGCCGGAGCTGCGGGCCCACCGCAGGCCGTCCAAGGCACAGATTTTCCGGGGCTACGGTCGAGACGGAAAACCCGTCACCTGGGGCTTCGAGATGTGGAACGGCAAGGACGAGCCGATGATCTCAATCTTCTTTGCCAACCCATTCATCGACGATGACGACACCCTCGCCAACGAGCCTCGATGGGAGCGCCTCGCCATGTGGCGCAGCATCGCCGAGCGCTGGCTCGGGCGCGCACCGGAGCCGATCGACGAGCAGGGGGCAGGCTTCAGGGGGCGCGCATGAGGACGACAGTTCGAGGGGGCGTGGCAGCGGCTCTGTCGTTTGCGCTACTCGACGCCCCGACCGGGCCGGTACATGCCGAGCCGCCGCGGCGCGTCGTCTCGATGAACCTGTGCACAGACCAACTCGCCATGCTGCTGGCGGCACCCGGCCAGCTCCACTCGGTCTCCTACCTCGCCAGCCGCGCCGACACCTCCGTGCTCGCGGCCGAGGCCAGGGCCTTCGTCCCCAATCATGGCCTTGCGGAAGAAATCTTCCTGATGCAGCCGGACCTGATTATTGCCGGCACCTTCACCACGCGTGCCACCGTCGAGATGCTCAAGCGGTTGGGCTTTCCCGTGGAGGAATTCGCTCCGGCCAATTCGTTCGCCGACATCCGAAGCAACATCCTGCGGATGGGCGAGGTCCTCGGCCGACAGGCTGCGGCTCGGGCCCTGATCGGTGGCTTCGATCGCGAGTTGGCGACACTCACCGAGGAGGCGGGTCAGGGCCAGGCCGGGCGCAAACCTGTTCGTCCCATTGCCGCGCTCTACTATGCCAACAGCTACACCTCCGGCAACAACACGCTTGCTGCAGAGGTCGTGGATCACGCCCAACTCGACAACCTCGGCAGCGGGCTCGGTCTCAAGGGCACGGTCACGCTGCCACTGGAACTCCTCGTGATGAACGGCCCCGATCTCGTCGTCACCGGACGACGCTTCGGGCGTGAGGGGACGCAGGCGACCGTGGCACTCGAGCATCCTGCCCTCGAGGCCGTCGCATCGAGGACCACATCGGCGGTGGTGACGGACAAATACTGGGTCTGCGGGCTTCCCTTCACCCTTCATGCCGTTCGCCGTCTCGTCGAGGCCGCGCGATCCCTCGACCTGAGGCCAATCGCGCCGCCAGCCCTCGCCACCACGTCCTTCGCGCCTGCCAACCTCGACGAGGGGGCGAGACGCCAGTGACAGTGCCCTTTCCTCTCCTCCTCGTTTGCCTTGCGGGGCTTGCCGCAACGGGCTTCACCGCCTCGCTCGTCGTCGGTCCCGCCGCGCTGACCTGGGCGACCTCGCTCGATGCGCTGCTTGGAGGCGACAACGAGGCGGCCCGTCTCGTCATGCAGGAGATCCGTCTGCCGAGGGCAATCCTCGGTGCGATGATCGGGGCGACGCTCGGTCTCTCCGGTGCCGCGCTACAAGGCTACCTGCGCAACCCGCTCGCCGATCCCGGAATACTCGGCATCAGCTCCACGGCTGCGCTCGGGGCGGTGCTGGCGATCTACAGCGGGCTATCAACCACCTCGCCGATTGCTCTGCCACTCATGGCCATGGGGGGCGCTGGCATCGCGGTCGTCGTCCTGCGGGCACTGGCCGGGCCGAATGCGGGAACGCTGACCCTGATCCTTGCCGGCGTGGCGATCAGCTCCGTTGCCGGAGCCGCCACGACACTCGCGCTTAATCTCTCGTCGAATCCGTTCGCGGCCCTCGAGATCGTGTTCTGGATGCTCGGCTCGCTCACAGACCGCTCGATGGTGCACGTGGTGCTAGCCGCGCCCTTTATGCTGATTGGCTGGGTGTTGCTGTTGCTGGCCTGGCGGGGGCTCGACGCGCTGACGCTCGGGCCGGCAGTTGCCGCGACGCTCGGGGTCAGTCCCACACGGACTCAAGCACTTGTTGTCGCCGGCTCCGCGATGGCAGTCGGCGCGGCAACGGCGGTTGCCGGTGCGATCGGCTTCATCGGTCTCGTCGTGCCGCACCTCCTGCGACCGCTCGTCGGGGCACAACCGTCGCGGCTGCTCCCGGCAAGTGCGCTCGGTGGTGCGACGCTGGTGCTCGCGGCGGACATTGCCGTGCGTGTGATCGCCCCGTCGCGAGACATCAAGCTCGGTGTGCTCACCGCCCTCATCGGCGCCCCGTTCTTCCTCTGGTTGGTCATCAGAACGCGGAGGGAGGCGCTGTGACCACGGTCCTCTCCGTCAGCCAACTCGACGTTCGGCGGGGCTCGTCGCAGGTGCTGCGCGGGGTCGATTTTCGCGTTTCGCGCGGTGAGGTGGTCGGTGTGCTGGGACCGAACGGCGCGGGCAAGTCGACATTGTTCGCGGCACTCCTCGGGTTGATCCCGGCGACCGGCCGCATCGAGTTTCTCGGCCGTACCGACCTGACCGGCAGAGACCTCGGACGGACCGTCGCGTTCATCCCTCAGGACCGCGACGTGGCTTGGCCGATGAGCGTCGAAAAGGTTGTTGGGCTCGGGCGCCTGCCCTACCGGACCGGATTCGGCCGGCCGGGGCCGCAAGACACATGTGCCATCGAGCGTGCGATGGCGGCCGTAGAGGTGCAGAACCTGCGACGGCGGCCTATCAGCGAGCTGTCCGGAGGCGAGCGATCCCGCGCGCTGATCGCCCGGGCCCTCGCCCAGGAGGCGCCACTCATTCTTGCCGACGAGCCGACGAGTGGTCTCGATCCGGCTCATCAGATCGCTCTGCTTGACCTCTTGCGCCGTCGGGCGACGACAGGACAAACCATCCTGCTGACTATCCACGAGTTGCATCTCGCAGCCCGCTGGTGCGACCGCCTTCTGCTCTTGCACGAGCAGCGCGTGGTGGCAGACGGGCGCCCCGCCGAAGTCCTCACCCGCGAGCGGGTGGCGGCCGTCTATGGCTGCGACGTCCATCTCGGTCAAAGCGCGGACGGGGCTCTGTTGGTGATCCCGCAACGGCTCATCAAGGGCGAGCCTGCCATCGCATCCGAACGTCAATCCGCTTGAAAGGGAGATGAACGAAATGAATGCACGCCTCGACCACGTTCTCGCCTCGGCGCTTCAGGATGCCGGAACCGGCTGGAGCATGGGGAGTTTCGGCGCTCTTGCCGAATTCCATCAGGATGTGGGGGAAAACCTCCTGGTCGACCGCTCGGACGCTCTTGCGCGCGCCACCGCCCGGGGAGGGATTCGGCTCGACGAACAGGCGGTCGCGCAATGTCGAGCGATCGCCTACGAACAGCTCTCCAAGAACCGGGAGCGTTGGGGGCAGGGCCTTGCCCTCTGCTTGCCGGAGGCGGACGCGGTCATGGCCGGGCGAAAGGTGGTAACGCCGCTCGGTCCTGACGAGGATGCGATCCGCGACGAGGATCGAGGCGCCCCGGCATTCGACATGGGGCTGGGTCTCAAGCAGTGCGATTTTCTGGTCAGGACCCGTGATGCGGCGCTGATCGAAGTTCTGGAGGAAAATGCGGGTCGCTCGGTGTTCGAGACTGGCAATCCAACGATGGGGGCAATCCTGAAGGCTCATCCCCATCGCATCGCCGTCACACCGCTGGGGCGTGTCGAAGTCTACCAGATGATCGGTGGTCCCGAAACGGGAGGCGCCTCGCCTCCAGGTCCCCACACCCACGTGCTGCCGAAACTGATGGCAGCAGGAAAAACCCATGCGGGCAATATCACCGTGCCATTTGGCCTCGTGCCGTGCGGCTATATGCACCCGGGCAATCCACTCCTAGATGGTCTCGGCAATCCCCAGCCCTACGACGCGGAGCTCGCGCTGCGGTTCTCGAATCTGGTCGAGGCGTTTGCCCCCGAAGAGTTGCGAACGATCAAACACGAGGTCGTTGCAGCAGTTGCAGCTGCTCAAGCGCCGGCGAGCTATGAGGAGCCAGCGAGCCGTGCAGGCCGCATTACGCTCCGCGTGACGCTGCGACAACTCGCGCAGGCCGCCGCTGCCGGAGGCGACAGCCTCGGGCTCGCGACCATAAACGCCTGGCGCGAGCACTTCGACTCTCCCGGCGCCCCGATCGATGAGGAGTCCGACGAGCAGGTCGATCACAAGCGGGGCAGCCACGCTTCTTAGGTCACGATCGATCGGGCCGGCGCGGATCGTTCCTGCCGCCGGCCCATCCGATCGGATATTGCTCGCCCTGGCGCTCGAGCCAATCGGCCCGGGGCGAGACGAGCACGCCGCATTACGCACGATCGCGAGACCGGACGAGACATTCGATGGCAAGCCAAGACCCCTCAACTGCGCCCCCGACGGAGTTGTTGCAAGAACCAGCATCGACCGCATCCGCAGCCACACTCCCGACCACCAGCGAAATCCCGATCGAAGTGACGGATGCTGCAACGCCGTTCTCGTTGTTCGGCCTCGATCTGTCGCCCGCCCTGTCGCTGATCGACAAGGGCGGCTTCGTGGTCGTCGTGCTCTTGGTGATGTCGGTCGTTGCAACGACCGTCATCCTCGTGAAGATCGTCCGGTTCCTGTGCCTTGGCCTAGGCTCGCGTCGAAAGGTCGAGAGGGCCTTGCGTTTGTGGTTCGACGGGCGCCGCGAGGAAGCTCGCCGGGTCCTCACGCCCGTTCATCAGCCTGCCGCGCGCGTGCTGGCCGGCTGCATGTGCGGGCTGATGTCGGGTTGTGAGGAGCGTCACGTGCGCGAGGACGTCGAGCGGCTCGCCATGGAGAGCATCGCCGATCTCCGGCGCCATCTCCGCCTTCTCGACGTCACGGTGCAGGCCGCGCCGCTCCTTGGCCTGTTCGGAACCGTGCTCGGCATGATCGGCGCCTTTCAAGCCCTCCAGAGCGCGGGCGCCGACGCCGACCCGACGGTGCTGGCCGGCGGCATTTGGGTGGCACTCATGACGACGGCGGTTGGTCTTGCCGTGGCGATCCCAATTGCCTTCGTGAGCGCCTGGCTCGAGGGGCGCATCGAGGCCGAGCGCGGAGTGATGGAGAGCGCGGTGACCAGCCTGCTCACGGGGCGCGCCAGCGAGGGCGATCCGACGCGGCTCGCAGGCAACTTCGGGCAAAGCGCCGAGAGGATGCACTATGCGGTTGAGTAGCGAGACGCGAAGGCGCCAGGTCATCAGTCTGACGCCGTTGATCGACGTCGTATTCCTGCTCCTGGTGTTCTTCATGCTGGCCTCCACGTTCCTCGAGTTTTCGGCAACCTCGGTTTCGGGTGCGACACGGGGTGGCGAAGCCCAGAAGCTTGACGAATTGGTGTTGATCCAGGTTCGCGGCGAGCAGACGGTCGCGGTCAATGGTCGCCCAGTCACGATCGATGAACTGGCCTCGGCGCTTCAGGAGGTGTCACGCAATGGCGGCAAGCGCGGCGTCGTTCGCCCCCTTGCAGGCGCACGCGTGCAGGACGTGGTTACGGTCCTCGAAATCGCCCGGGCGGCCCCGCTGACCAGCATCGTGGTGGTGCGCTGAGACAACAACACCGGGAGCCTCAAGTGATGGGCATCGAGACGAGACGCGGACGGCCGGGCGCGAACGAGGAGAACCTCGTTCCGCTCATCAATATCGTCTTCCTGATTCTGATTTTCTTCCTCGTCACCAGCACGCTTCGGCCCTACAGCGATCGCGAGATCGAACTGGCCCATAGCGAGGCTCTGGTCACTGCCGGAGCGGTCCGGCGCGCCATTCTTCTCGCGCGAGATGGTACACTGAAGGTCGACAACTCGACGATTGCCCTCGACCAACTCGGGGAAACCCTCGCGCAGTGGGCTGAGGAGCCCGCCCGAACCGTCACGATCATCGCCGATCGCCGGGCCGCCGCCGAACCCCTCGTCGCTGTCGTCACGATGGCCTCCGCCGCCGGGCTGACGGACATCAAGCTGCTCACTCGGCGAACGAGGTCGTCGTGATGCCGCCGCGCGGCACAGGTCTCTGGCTGGCGGCCGGACTGGCATCGCTCGTCTTGCACGTCGCCCTGTTCATTGCATCCGTGGCCCGACCGCAGGGTGAGGCCGCGACGCCATCGGGCGCCGCGGTCGAGAGTGCATCATCGCTCGGAGGGATCATCGGCGCTCCGATCGAAGTCCAGGCCAATAAGGCGACCGAGACACCGGTAGCGGTTCGCCCCGTCGAGGCGACGACACGTGCGACGGAGCGGGTCCTGCAATCCCCGCTTGAGCCGGCCGAACTGCGCCCCTCCGCCGAGGTCGTCCGCCCCACGAATCTCGCCGCTGAGCAGGTGGAGACGCAAATGGTCGCCGCAACACAGGTCGAGCCGACAACCTTGCGCCCGCAGACCGCGACGGATCGCGCGACCGAACCGGCCGCCGCCATCGCATTGTTCGCCCCGCCCGCCACCACGCCATCGACGCCGATCCCGTCGAGCCATGCGGCTATCGAGCCGCCGGACGCCGCCGCCGAGCTGACACCACCACGCGCTGATCGCAGACCCGTCCGCCGGGCAACGGGCGATCGCGCACCGGACCGCAGCAGCACGCGACGCGCCCGGACCGTCAACCGCCCCACCGCGAGCAGAGAAGCCAAGCCGAACCCGGCGGGTCGCGTGGCCGTTGCACGACAAGCGCAGCGCCCCGAGCGCCAAAGAGCCGTCAGACCGCAGCGACAAGGGGCGGCCGTAAGCGGCAGTACCGGGCGTCGCTCAGGTGCTGGAAGCAGGCAGACGTCGGCCAGCACGACCGCCATCAATTCCTACGCCGCAAAGGTGCGTGCCCGCATCCTCTCGCGCAGCCCTCGAAGCGTCGGCGCGCGAGGGACGACGGTGATCAGCTTCGGCTTGACGTCGTCGGGCCAGTTGAGGTTTGCGTCGATCTCCCGATCCTCGGGCGATGCACGCCTCGATGCCGGTGCGCTCGCGGCGGTGCGACGCGGGGGCTTTCCCCAACCTCCAGCCGGCGCTTCCGCCGGCCAACTCAGCTTCGTCATTCCGTTCCACTTCCGATGACGTTGTCATCCGAGGCGACCTGTCCGCCACGTCCCTGGTCGCTCGAGCCCTCGATCCGTTACCATCTTCAAGGGGTCTGGGGCTCACGGTGCTCGGCCTGCCCCTTTACGCACCGTGGACAACCATGCTCTGTTCACACGAACGCCGTCCCCGCCCAAATCTGGCATGATTTATCGGTCAAACTCGCGCCAGGACCGTTCTTGCCTTCGTCGATGACGAACGCGCGATCGACCAGAGCGTAGCCCTTGCCTTCGCGGCGCAAGCATGTCGGTGAATTAATTGCCGTCGAGAACGCTTCCTGGTTTGTGCCCAAGCGCCCCTTGCGGAACAGGAAACAACGTGTCTCCCCAAGCCCCCATGAATGGGATCGTGTCCGCTTGCAGATGTCGAGCGATCACGCCGACCCGACAACAGCGTCACGGATGATGGTCGACCTAGAATGACCGCTTCCTCCGCACCGCTGACGCCATCGCGCCGGCCATGCTGGGCCTGCTCAGGGCCGCTCCGGGTCAATCGCGTTGATCCGGTGCACCGATCATGTCGCACCCGCTCAATTCCGCTCCTCACGCATTGCAGTCCACCTCGCTGCGACCGCCAAGTCAACCGGCTACGGCAGCTTCCGCCCCATACCCGCCCTGCCCCTTCTTCCGCTGCCGAAATCATGCCCAATTCCCTCGCCCTCGCGCAACCGCCTCGCCTCCCCCACCGACGCACCCGGGCTTCTCATTTCCCTCGGGTTGGGCTTCAATGCGCCCACGAGGCGTCTGCGGGGCCGGGGGCCGGGGCCCGTCTCCGGCCGGCCAACGCCCGGCCGCCCGCGCCCCCACCCCCGGCGCCGAGGCCCTGGCGCATGGGACCCGCGCCCGAACGCTCGGAGGGATCGACATGAGCGAGCTTGCCGCGATCCGCTATCTGCGTGGCCACGACATCGACGGCGTGCTCGGCGCCGTCTGCCGCGAACTGCGCGCGCATGGCCTCTCGATCGGCGGCCTGCTCCAGGTCTCGACCGGCGATCGCGGCGGCACGTGCGCGGCGACCACCGTCGTCGTCGACCTGCGAACGGGCGAGGAATTCAACATCTGGCAGGATCGCGGCCCCTGCGCCACCGCCTGCCGGCTCGATGAAGGCGGCCTCTCGCTCGCCGAACCGGCGCTCCAGAAGGCCATCGAAGCGCGCGTCGACCTCCTCGTCATCAACCGCTTCGGGCGCGCCGAAAGCGTCGGGCGGGGGCTGCGGCCCTATTTCGAAGCCGCGCTCTCGGCGGGCGTTCCGGTGCTGACGGCGGTGCGCGAGCCATACGATGCGGACTGGCGGGCCTTTCATGGCGGCCTCGGGTGCGAGATCGCCTGCGATGTGCCCTCGATCGTCGCCTGGGCGGTCGCGGCGGGCAAAGCCGGCGCCGCACGGGGCGCCGCGCGGCCGGCGTCACCCGCTGGCGCCTGAGGCGGCGCGCCGACCTGCTAGGCGTGCGGCAGCACGATGCGGAACGTGGCGCCCGGCCCGGTCAGCCCCTCGCCGCCCGCTGGCAAGAGTTCGATGGATCCGCCCGCGGCCCGCACCAGTTCCGCCGAGATCGCGAGACCGAGCCCGGTGCCACCACGCTTGCCGGACCCGTGGAAGGCGCGGAACAGCACCTTGCGCGCGGCTGGCGGAACGCCCGGCCCCGTGTCGGCAACCTCGATCACCACACCGCGCTCGTCGCGCACCGCCCGCACCGTGATCATGTCGGCTGGCGCCGCGCTCGCATTGCGCTCTCCGCCGTTGAGCACCGGTGCGCGCCCGCCGCCCTCCTCGCGCCGCTGGTCGAGCGCCTGTAGGGCATTGCGGCAGAGGTTGGAGAGCACGCGATAGAGCTGGTCGCGATCGGCCTTGACGGCGAACCCCGCCGCCACGCGCATGTCGAACTCGATCTCACGGGCGCGCGGCAGCCCGAGCGCCTCGCCGACCTCGGCCACGAGATCGCGCAGCAGGAAGCGCACCGGCTGCGGCGGCAGTTCCTCGGCGCGGCCATAGTGCAGCGTGTCGGTGCAGAGCCGGATGGCCCGGTCGATCGAGTTCATCAGCTTGGGCGCGAAACGGCGCACCGTCGGATGCTCGATCGTCTCGAGCTGGTCGGAGATCAATTGCGCGCTCGCCAGCATGTTGCGCAGGTCGTGGTTGATCTTGCTGACCGCGAGGCCGAGCGAGGCGAGCCGCGCCTTGTTCTTCAGCGACTGACGCAACTGGCTCTGCATGCGGGCGAGTTCGTGCTCGGCACGCCCGATCTCGTCCCGCCGACCGCTCGGCACGATGATGCGCGAGGCATCCTCCGGGTCCTGCGAGAAGCGGATCATGTTCTGCATCATCGCCCGCATCGGCCGCACGAAGAGCGCGTTGAGCGCCAGATAGACGAGCACGGCCGCGAATAGCGAGATGATGATCGAGAGCCCCAGGATGTTGAGACCGTAGTCGACCATCGCCTTCCTGAGGGGCGCTTCCGGCAGGACGATCTCGATGAGGTCGGCATGGCTGAAGCCCGGATTGCCGCGCACCGCGATCATCCGGCCCTCGGGCGCAACGAACACCGCGAGCGCGTCCGTCACCAGCCCCCAGCGCGAGGCGGCGGTGAGATCGACGAAGGCATGGACATCGGGCGGCATGTCGTCGCGGATGATCAGCCGCCGCTGGTCGGCGCGCCGGAAGGCGATCGACTTGACTTGCGCGGAATCCAGCAACTCGTCGCGGAGCGACATTGGCAGCGTGCCGTCCTCGGCGAGTTCGGAGGCAACCGAGGCGATCTGCGCGGCGACCAGCCGATCGTTCAGCCAGTTGCGCCGGAAATTGGCGACCGAGGGAACGAAAACGAAGACTTCCACCACCATGACGGCCGCGAGCGTCACCAGCAGCAGCTTGCGCGAGAGCGAACCGCCGACCGGCACCGGGCCGATCGCCCGGGCCTCGCCAGCCGTGGCCGCGTCGGCGGGCGCCCCCGCGTCCTCCCCGGCATCGATGTGTCCGACGGAACCGGTCGGCCGGCCCCCGTGCGCACCGCGCGCACGCTGGACCTCGGGGGTCTCGATCTCGTCGTTCACGCCCATCGACCAGTCACTCGTCGTTCTCGCTTCCGCCGTCGGCCGCTGTCCGGGCGCCGGTCGCCCGCCGCCCACCCCTTGCGAACCCGATGCCAGCACGCCGTGCGAACCGGCGCCCGAGAGCGATACGCAGGTCCGCCGTGCCCGGCTCAGCCGAAGCGCCGAAGGAACGCGACCGCCCGCCGCACCAGCGGATTGGCGAGGCTGGGCAGGAAGTACGTGTAGGCGACCCGCTTGTTCACCTCCGAAAGCGTCGGATAGGGCGAAATGAATGCCGTCATCGCCTTGATCTTCAGACCCGAGGAAATGGCGAGCGCCCACATCTGGATCAGTTCACCCGCCTTGTCGCCCATGATGGTGGCGCCGAGGATCCGCCCTCCGCGCCCGACCACGACCTTGACCATGCCGCCGGTGATGCGCTCGGCCTGCGCCCGATCGTTCTCGTGGTAGGGCCAGCGCAGGACGCCGAACTTGAGCCGGCGCTTTGTGGCCTCGTCCTCGCTGAGCCCGACGTGCGCCAGTTCCGGGTCCGTGAAGGTCACCCAGGGCACGATGTCGTTGTTCACCTTGACCGGCAGCCGAAAGAGCGCCTGTCGCACCACGATCCCGGCATGATAGTTCGCAACGTGCGTGAATTGCAGCCCGCCCGTGACGTCGCCGATCGCCCAGACCTTGGAGTTCGAGGTCTTGAGGTTGGCGCCGACCTTGATGCCGCGGCGATCGAAGCGGATCCCAGCCGCTTCGAGGGCAAGTCCCTCGACGTTGGGCTGACGGCCGGTGGCGACGAGAAGATGCGAGCCCTCGACGACGCCCTGCTCGGTTCCGCGCGAGACGGCGACGCGAACGCCGCCCTTGCCGCCCGGCTCCACCCCCTCGACGCGCACGCCCTCCTCGATGGTGATGCCTTCGTCACGCAGGGCCCGGAGCACCGGTTGCGTCAACTCCGGATCGTCCTTGGCGAGGGCCTTGGCGCCTTCGAGCACGGTGACGCGACTGCCGAGGCGATGATGGGCCTGCGCCATCTCGAGCCCGATCGGCCCGCCACCGATGACGATGAGATGCTCGAGCTTCTCGCCGTTCTCGAAGATCGATTCGTTGGTGAAATAGGTCACCTTGTCGAGGCCGGGGATCGGCGGCACGAACGGCGAGGAGCCCGTCGCCACGACGAAGCGCCGCGCCTTGATCTCATAGGGACCGGCAACGACCGTCGAAGCGTCCTTGAAGCGACCGCTTTCCTGGATAACTTTGACGCCGAGGCCCGTGAAGCGCTCGACGGAATCGTTGGGCTCGATGGTGGAGATCACATTCCACACGTGGTCACGTACCGCCGCGTGGTTGATCACCGGACTGGTCGGCGAGATGCCGAAGGCACGCGTTCCCTGTGAGCGCATCAGCTGCGCGCGCTTGCCGGCCGCCAGCAGCGCCTTGGATGGCACACAGCCTCGATAGAGGCAGTCGCCTCCCATCATGCCCCGCTCGATCAGCACGACGCTGGTCCCGAGCTGTGAGGCCGCCGCCGCGACGGAAAGCCCGCCGGCGCCACCACCGATGACGCACAGATCCGGTCTGAGCAACTCGCCCATGCCTAGCTCCCTATTGAGGGCCGATCCCCGACACGACCGACATCGGCGGCGCCGCACGAGCCCGAATTCTTACAGCAGATGTTGTTCGTCACGATAGCCGGACGCGCTCAGCCGCCCGCGTTGCGCCCGGAGAAGCGCTTGATGACGACCGGAATGAGGGCGACGACGGCGAGTGCCGCGAAGGCCGCAACGAGTTCCGCGGTGACGAGATCCCCGAGCGAGAGTTCGTAGTGGCAGGTTTGCGTACCGCCCGCCGCGAGGCACGCCCGATACCCGGCGTTGGCCTTCTCGAAGATGCTTCCGGCTCCCTCACCCAGCAACGAATAGGCGGCCGTTCCCGGAATGATGCCGAGAAAAGTGCCGATCACGTAGGTTCTGAGCGGCACGCCGATGAGGCCCGGCACCACATTGACCACGAAAAACGGGAACGCCGGCACCAGGCGCAGGAACAGCATGTAGCTCAGCGCGTTCTCCTGAAAGCCGGCGCGCAATCGCTCCACCCAGGCACCTGCCCGCGCCGCCAGCGCTTCCCCGAGTGAGGATTTCACGATGAGGAACAGCGCCGTCGCCCCGATCGTCGCCCCGACGACCGTCGCTGGCACCGCCGCGAGGGCGCCGAACACGAGCCCGCCCCCGATCGTCATCACCGAGCCGACCGGCGGAATGACGACCACCGCGACAGCATAGGCAACGACGAATATCAGCAGCGCCAACAGCAGGTTCTCGCTGGCGAACGCCTGGATGGCCCCGAGGTTGAGTCCGATCTCCCGGATGAGCGCTGTGTGCCAGCCCATCGAGAAGACCAGGGTCAGCGCCGCCGCCAGAATGGCGAGCGGCACGAAGCGTTTCAGGCTCGAGCCCGGCCGGGCATCCTGCGGCGAGTCGGTCATATTCTCATCTCCCCGCCAGGATGGCCGAGCCGGGCCATCGCTCGTCACCGTGGTCGGCGATTGCGCCCGCTCAGCCCGCGACATCGTTCAGGCTCCAGTCGTAGTGATAATCGTCGATGGTCTTGGCGCGCGCCAGGGCCTCGCCGGTCGCACCCTCAGCGTACTTGCGCAGATGCGACAGCACACCCGCCTCGTCGCCCCCGAAATCCTCCGCGAACCAGTCGTAGATCGAGGACGCCGTCAGCTCGCCTCCGGTGAAGGAGACGCCTCGCGCGCTGTTGACATAAGCCGTCGCGCCGGCCTCGAGCTGGGCTTCGAGCGTTGGGCCCTCGAAAGCGCTGGTACCGAGATTGGGACAGCCGACGGAAGCGCAATTGACGGCGTAGTGCACACGCGGATCGCCGAAGCCGGGCCGCATGATGTCGTGCTCGATGTTGTTGAGCGTGAGGTCCTGACCGGCGATCGTGACCACCTTGGCGTCCCAGGGACCGCCCGTGAAGGTCGACAGGAGACTGCCGCCGAGCGAGATCTTCTTGATGCTCTCGACCGGATAGGCGTCAAGCACGACATCGATCGTCTTGGCATTGTAGAGGTTTGCCCAGTAGGCGTACTGCTGCGAACGCGAAAGCTGCCTCGGGTCGACCGCTGCAAGTTCGCTGAGATAGGCCGCGAGTTCGGCCCGGCCCTGCGCCTTCCAGCCGCGATAGTCGACACGGTTGAGCCCGTCGGCGCCCGGCTTGACATACGTGGCGAGCAACTGGCTCCAGCGTTCATGCGTCATCGACGTGCCGGCCGCGTCGGTACGTGGCGCAAAGAAGTCGCCGGCGTCCAGCGCGAAGGCCCTGCCCGCCCCGAGCCCGATGCCCGCGAGCACCAACCCACCCGTCACGAACGACCTGCGCGTGGTCCCGGAGCGTCCCATCATCACCGGGCTCGTGTCCGCAAGCTCTGCCATCTCGTTCCTTGCTCCGTCCCTTGCCGTGCCCTGGTCCTGGCACGAGCATGCAGATAGCGGAGCCCATGCGCCACCAGAACGGCCTCTCTCGCGTTCGTGACCGACTGTCAGATGAATTGAAGAAGGGCCTTGTGCGGATCACTGCGCATGGGCACCTCGACGTCGGGCGTGCATGCAAGTTGCCATTCCTGGCTCGTTCACACGCCAGCGAGATTGACTTTGCCGGCACCTCCGCACTACACCCTGCACATTCCGAATTGCCGGTGCTGGTCGCTGCCGATCCATGAGGCGTGTCCAATGGACCTGGATCGCTGCACGCCACCCGTTCGTCATCCTCGAGGAGGAGTTGCATGAAACGTACTTTTCAGCCCTCGCGGCTCGTGCGCAAGCGCCGCCACGGCTTCCGTGCACGCATGGCCACGAAGGGCGGCCGCAAGGTTATCGCCCGTCGCCGGCGTATCGGCCGCAAGCGGCTTTCGGCCTAGGCGACGGTGCGCGGGTCGGCCGGCGTCGCCCACGCGCGAGTTTGCGGTCGCGGGCTGGGGTCGCATGGCACGCCTCGCTCTCACGCCAATTGGCACGGGGGCTATCGGCCAATGCTTCGACGCCGCTCACCAGCCCATTCCCTGCGCAAGCGGGCACGATTCCTCGCCCTGCGGGACGCTCCGAACTGGTCGGTTCCGGCCGCGCTGGTGGCCGGCGCGCGTCGCCCGGTGCCCGATGGGCAGCCTTCTGGACCGGCCCGCGTCGGCTTCACCGTCACCAAGAAGCTCGGCAACGCGGTGGTCCGCAATCGCATCCGCCGGCGCCTGCGCGAAGCCGTGCGGCTGCTCGGCGAAGATGCGCTGCGCGACGGCTTCGATTATGTGTTGATTGCCAGAACCGCCGCGTTAAAACAGCCCTTCGATGCCCTGACCGTCGACTTGGCGAGCGCGGTCGATCAGATCAACTCCGGCCGGGCCCGCAGGGCTGGTGAACGCCATCCGCGCCGCAAGGGCGGGGGGCGAGCACCAGCGCAGCGTGGCTCGCCGAGCGTAGCCCGGCCGACGCGCCCATGATGACCGACCCGGGCGCGTCGCGGCCTGCCCGGCGGGATCGCTCGCCCGAAGCCGGCGCGGCCGCGCCCGATCCGAGACGGTGCGGAATGCCTGACACTCCCCTCGAGCGCGCGGAACCCCACGATGCATAGCGACAACAACCGCAACATGTTCATGGCCATCGCGCTGTCGATGGGCGTGCTGCTCGCCTGGCAGATCCTCTACGTCGGCCCGAAGGTGCGCGAGGAGCAGCGCCGCCAGGAACAGGCCGAGTTGCTGCGCCAGCAGCAGCAGCGCGAAAGCGGCGTGGCACCGGGAGCCGTGACGCCTGGGATCGAGGCACCTGGAGCCGCGAGCGCACCCGGAAGCGAGACACTCGCTCCCCCACTCGCCCCAGGGCTAGCGGCGAGCCCTCGTGAGACGGCAATCGCGGCAACACCCCGCGTTGCCATCGACACGCCCGGCATTCGCGGCACGATCAACCTCAAGGGCGCCCGTATCGACGACATCGTCCTCAAGCGCTACAAGGAAACGACGGATCGCGAGAGCCCGAGCGTGACGTTCTTTTCGCCCGCCGGTACACCCCGCCCCTACTATGCCGAATACGGCTGGGCTCCGGCCGGCGGCGAGAAAGTGGCCGTCCCGGGCCGCGATACCGTTTGGACGGCGGCGGGCGGGACGCTGACGCAGAACTCGCCGATCACCCTCACCTGGGACAATGGTGCCGGCCTCGTCTTTCGCCGCGTCATCTCGATCGACGAGAATTATCTCTTCAAGGTCCGCCAGGAGGTGACGAACACCACCGGCGCGCCGGTTGCCCTTGCGCCCTACGGGCTCATTTCGCGCCACGGCACCCCGGCCGTCGAGGGGCTCTGGATCCTCCACGAAGGCCCGATCGGCGTGATCGGCGAGGAAGGCTACACCTACCTCACCTATAGCGAGGTTCTGGACGAGCGGCTCAAGACCTATACCGGAAGCGGCGGCTGGCTGGGCATCACCGACAAGTACTGGGCCGCCACGCTGATCCCCGATCAGGGCGCGAAATACACCGCGCGCTTCACCGGCCGCGATGCCTCCACCACACAGTTCTACCAGGCCGATTACCTGCTCGATCCGATCACCGTCGCTCCCGGCCAGACCGCCACGTCCGAAAGCCGCCTGTTCGCCGGCGCCAAGCGCGTCCATCTCATCGAAGGGTACCAGGAAAGCGAGAAGATCGAGAAGTTCGAGCTGCTGATCGATTGGGGCTGGTTCTATTTCATTACCAAGCCGCTCTTTTATGTCATCGACTATCTCTACAAGCTGCTCGGCAACTTCGGCGTGGCGATCCTGGCCGTCACCGTGCTGGTCAAGCTGCTTTTCTTCCCGCTGGCCAACAAGTCCTACGTCTCGATGAGCAAGATGAAGAACCTGCAACCGGAGATGGTCCGGATTCAGGAGCGCTTCAAGGACGACAAGGTTAAGCAGCAACAGGCGATCATGGAGCTGTACAGGAAGGAGAAGGTGAACCCCATGTCGGGTTGCCTCCCGGTTCTGGTCCAGATCCCCGTGTTTTTCGCACTCTACAAGGTTCTCTACATCTCCATCGAGATGCGCCATGCCCCCTTCTTCGGCTGGATCCAGGACCTCTCGGCCAAGGACCCGACCACGATCTTCAACCTTTTCGGGCTCCTGCCGTTCGGTGTCCCGGATATCCTGGTGATAGGCGTCTGGCCGGTCATCATGGGCATCACGATGTGGCTGCAGATGCAGCTCAACCCGGCGCCCGCCGACCCGATCCAGCAGAAGATCTTCGCCTGGATGCCGCTGCTCTTCACCTTCATGCTCGCGCCGTTCGCGGCTGGCCTCGTCATCTACTGGACCTGGAACAACATCCTGTCGGTCCTGCAGCAGTACGTCATCATGCGCCGGCAGGGCGTGAAGATCGAACTCTGGGACAATCTGAAGGGCAGTTTCTCCTGGCTGAAGCGTTCCGGCAAGCCGGCGGACGGTGCCTGAGGGCGCCCGGAGGGAGGACACCATGGCCGGCGACCCCGGTGCCGACGATACGGTCCCGCCGGGCCCGATGAACCTCGGCATGACCGTGTCGGCATTCGATGCCGAAACGCTGGCGGCCGCCGACCGCGCCTTTGCCCGCCCCTGCACGTTCGTCAAGGGCGTGGTCGATGCCGCCGGCCTGCCCGCCCCGGATCGACCCGAGGTCGCCTTCGCCGGCCGCTCGAACGTCGGCAAATCAAGCCTGCTCAACGCCGTGGTCGGCCGGCGAAACCTCGCCCGCTCGTCCTCCACGCCCGGTCGCACGCAGGAGATCAACTACTTCGACCTCGCCGGCCAGCTCTATCTCGTCGACTTGCCCGGCTACGGCTTCGCTGAAGCACCCAAGAGCAAGGTCGATGCCTGGAACCGCCTGATCCGTGACTATCTGCGCGGGCGCGTGGGCTTGCGCCGGGTTTTCCTACTGATCGATGCCCGCCACGGCATGAAGCCGATCGACCGGGAAATCGCAAAGCTCCTCGACGGTGCCGCCGTTCCGTTCCAGGCGGTGCTGACGAAAGCCGACAAGTTGCGTGGCGACGCGCTCGACAAGGTCGTGAAATCGGTTGCCCAGGCCCTCTTGCCCCACCCGGCGGCGTTTCCCCGCTTTGCCGTGACGTCGGCGGAAAAAGGGTTGGGTATCAGCGAAGTGCGAGCCGAGATCATCGAGGCGGCAGGCCTCTGACCCGGCGAACTTCAGCGCCGCGAACCGAGCGCTCCTAGCCGCAACACCCGAAAAGCGCAACGAGCCGCTCTCCGAAAGCCCCGAGGACACCGCCGAGCACCGCAACGACCAGCCAGCCCCCGATGCGCCGCGCCTCGGCGACGTAGTTGACGCGAACCTGGACCTCGATCTCCTGATCCGGCACGCGCCGTTCCGCGGCCAGCCCGTCCGGACCGACTGCGAGGCCGGTGATCACCAGCACCAGCGGCCGCCAGCCGCGGGCGGTCGGCGTCACCGTCCAGCGCCAACTGGCATGCTCGTCGACCAGCCGCGATGCCGGGCCCCCGTCCACCCACTGCATCTCGGGCGAAGTCGATTCGATATCGAACCCGCCATCCGGCGCCTTGAGCCGAACCGCCATGACACGCGTGACGAACACCTCGTGTTGTTGGATCTCGCCCGCCCCCCTTAGGCCGTCCATCAGTCCCGGCAGATCCTCGCGCGAGAGGCGCGCCTCCACCTTCGCGGGAACCCCGACCCGCATGCGTCGCGGCACGTTCTCGACCAGCAGCCCCGACTGGAATTCGTCCGGGGCTCGCTGTGGGCCGCTTGCTGCCGGGGCGGGCGCCGGGGCGCTTACGGGCTGGCGAACGGGAGCGCTGCGGGGCACGGTAGCGACCGCCTCGGGCTGGATGCCACGTGCGGGCGGGTCGACTGGCGCGTGGACCGGGTCGTGCGGTCGGCGCGTAAACCCGCCGGGGCGCTCGATCGGCGGCCCGGCGGTGCGTTCGCCCTTCTGCTCGACCGGATAGGCTGGTGGCGCACCGCGCCGCGCCATGTCCTGTGGCGGTCGTTGCTCGAAGCCTTCGTGAGCGTGAGCCCCCGGTTGCGGCTGCCCGGGAGCCGCCTGGAATTGGCGGTGCGGCGGGCGCGGTGCGCCGCCGCCAGCAGCCTGGGCACCTCGTTCGGGCGGGCGAACCGTCGAAACACGCTGGCCATGCGGCGCTGGCTGCGGCCGGCGGACCGGAGAAAGCGATGCCGGTGGCCCATCGGGCAGGGACTCGTTCGGAACCGGGGGAGCAGCGGCAGCCACGGGCCGGGCGCCGCCCCCGACCGGACCGGCACGAACGCCGTCCTGATCCGACGCTCCGAACGGTTCACCGGCAGGCCCTGCGTGCTGACGCGATGGCGCAACGGCCGGCGCGCGCGCGGCACCGACCGATGGCGATCCGACCTGCTCGGCCCGTTCCGAATGCCCCGCGATGCCGTCGAGCCGCGCCAGTTCACGCTCACCCGCCACGCGCTTGCGGGCGGTGGGAGCGGGGCCGGACGCAGCCGCCGGTAACCGCGCGAGGTCCGCGTGATCGCCTGGGCGATGAGATCGAGGTTCGGCGCCGCCAGTGTCCCCCTCGGTGGCCGATGGACGGCGGTGAGCCCCGGTCCGCTCGGCCTCGGAAGCACCGCGCGGCCCGGTAGTCGGCTGCGGGTCCGGGCTCGCGCCGCCAGTCGCCGACGCGGCGGTTGTCACCGTCGGCGTGGCACCGGCCTTGGCGGACGCGCCGGGCCCGGTGGCCGCATTCACCCCGGCGGGCGGGATGTTCCCGGAGCGCCTGGCAACCGACCTGGCAATGAGGTCGAGTGACTTGAGGATAGCTTCGGCCGTCACCCCCTGGCCGCGCAGAAACTGCGCGCCGGCGCTCCGCCCGTCACCGATGATCGCCGCCAGCAGCATCGCCCCGTCGAGCACGCCGCGCTGCGACTGGCGAGCAGCGGCACTCGCGTAGTCGAACACTTTGCGCAGGTCGTTCGAAGCCGTGATCTGGCCCCCGCCGGTCGGTTCCGCGACCGCGCCGCTGCGCGCAAGGAGATCGGCGAGATCGTGCCGCAGTCGGCCGAGCTCGACACCGCTGGTCGCTAGCACGACGAGGGCATCCGGGTCCTCGGTCAAGGCCAGCAGCAGGTGTTCGATGGTGATGGCGCCGTGCCCCTGCTCACTGGCATAGCGGGCGGCCCGCTGCAGGCTGGCCTGCAGGTTGGGTGAAGGCTGGATCGCCCCGGGACCGACTGCCGCCGCCTCCGCCATCACCCCGCGCCACCCCGAACAAACTCACCACACCGTGGCGCGCTGGCCGCGCCCTTCTCGACGTTACCGGTCCGCTACCGGCTCCATTCCTGGCTTGCAAAGCAAATGGGCGTCTCTTGGGCAAGCCCCGAGACACGCCCGCGCTAGAGACCCTTGACAGTGGGGCCTGCGGAGCGGTTTGACCAGCGGCAACTGTGCCGCGGCGACCCCTCGCCGCAGGCCCGCTAGTCGAGTTCGAGCCGTGACCAAGTCCAGCAGTGCGCCTACGCCCGACGACCACTCGGCCCAGGATCAGGCCAGGATCCTGTCCGAGGCGCTTCCCTATATGCAGCGTTACGACAAGCAGACCGTCGTCGTGAAAT
The DNA here is from genome assembly GCA_016125495.1 of Hyphomicrobiales bacterium. NCBI lineage: Bacteria > Pseudomonadati > Pseudomonadota > Alphaproteobacteria > Hyphomicrobiales > Hyphomicrobiales bacterium. The sequence continues at coordinate 205,396 of WGLQ01000009.1, forward strand.
ACGGCGGTCATGCCATGGGCGACCCCGAACTCGCACGCACCTTCGCCCGCGACATCGTGCTGCTGAAGCAATCGGGCGTGAATGTCGTCGTGGTCCACGGTGGCGGTCCACAGATCGGCGCCATGCTCGACCGGCTGGCCATCAAGTCGGAGTTCCGCCACGGCCTACGGGTCACCGACGATGCCACCATCGACGTCGTCGAGATGGTCCTCGCCGGCTCGATCAACAAGCAGATCGTGGCCGCCCTCAATCGCGAGGGGGGCAATGCCGTCGGCATCTGCGGCAAGGACGCCAACCTGATGCGGGCCCGCCGGCTCGAAAAGACAATGGTCGATCCGACCTCGAATCTGATGAAGGCCGTCGATCTCGGCCACGTCGGCGAGCCCATGGCGGTCAACCCGCACATCGTCGACGTGATCATCGCGAGCGACCTCATCCCCGTGGTCGCCCCGCTCGGAGTCGCGGCTGACGGTCAGACGCTCAACATCAACGCCGACACCTTCGCCGCCTCGCTCGCGACGGCCATGCGCGCCAAACGCCTGCTGCTGCTGACCGATGTCGCGGGTGTGCTGGATCGTGACGGCAACCTCATCAAGGAGCTGACCGTCGAGGCGGCGCGCGCGCTCATCGCCGACGGCACCATCACGGGCGGCATGATCCCGAAGGTCGAAAGCTGCATCGAGGTTGTGGAATCGGGCGTCGAGGCCGTCGTGATCCTCAACGGCAAGGTGGCGCACGCCACCCTGCTGGAACTTTTCACGGGGCACGGAGCGGGCACGCTGTTCGCGCGTTCCGCCGGTTTCACCGTCGGTTGAGAAAACCGGGGAAAGTTAGTGCGGTCGCTCGCTGGAGCCGCTCTGGTGCTTGCGCGCCTGGCGGCGACGATACACGAGCGCGAGCCCGCCGACACCGATGACCTGGCCGAGCAGCGTCAACGCGACGCCGGGCAGTGGCGCGCCGGCACCGCCGCCATTGTTCTTGTACCAACCGTAGCCGAACGAATTGCCGTTGCCGTTACCATTGCCGCCGGGCGCCGCCCAGACTGTCGCCGGCGCCGCGAACAACATGGCGGCCAACACCACCGCGCCGGCCAACCGAGCCGCCGTCCGTCCCACTTTTCCCTCATTCCGAGAGTGCATTGTCCAATCCAGACGTTGCGGAGGGATTGCCCCCCTGAGCCCTAGGACCTGCGCATTCCAAACCTGTCATGCAAGCAGATTGACCTCAGTTGCTTAAAGTCGAACTAAAATCCGGAAAATCACTGAACAGTAATTAGGTGTGTTGGCCGCTGCGCTTCCTTCGATCGCGATAGGGGCCTGTCACCTGTCACGGATGGCTTGGCGGGGACACAAATTCGTGCGTATGCTGCCTTATGCGGCAGGTGCACGCACCGGCCCCACCACAGCGGTCGAGCCGATCAGCTCGCCCGGTTCCGGCATGGCGCATCCGCCCGTATCCATCGGCCAATGGGTCAGCAATCCGCCATCCTCGCCTTGCCAGGCGAGCGCCAGGACGTCATCTGTGTGCTCGTGGCCCGCCAGTCCGAGCCGCCGCGCCAGGCCGAGCCCTGGACTCACCGCGCCAGCCCACCAGGGCAGCTCCTCCCAGAGGCCGCCGGCAAAGACGAAGCGGGTCGCGGGCCCGAGTTCCCGGCGCGCGAACCCTGCCAGTTCGTGCGTGCGCCCCAAGAGGGCGACGCCGAGCGTGCGCTCACAGCCGGATTTCGCGAAGGCCACGAAGCTGTATGCCTGATCGGGCCCCCGCATGCGCCGGTGGACGAGCCGCCAGCCATGCCCATCGAGCGCTTGAACGACGCTGGCCGACACGACCCGGTCGTCACCCCCGTGCCGCCCCGTATACCGCTCCGTCTTCAGTGCGATGCCGAGGCCGGCTAGGAGAATGACGAGGGCGAGCCCCGAGATACGCGGATGCAAAGCCCTCATGCGCGCGAACTCCACCACCCGGCCGCGATCGCCGAGAAAACCATGAGCCCGTCGAAGAGGTTGGCCCCGATCGGCCCGTGCGCGAATGCGTATTGCTCGGCAGAAAGCGCCATGACGGCAAGGCGCGCCGTGTTGGCCAGGATCAGCAGCAGTGTGACGCCGGCGATCGCGGTGAGGAGCCGGGAGGCGTGCGGTCGACCGCCCATGAGTGCCACCGCGCAGACGGCGACCAACGCCTGCGGCGCATAGGCGAGCGAACTGCAGGCCGAGAGCACGATCAGCCGGTGGTCCCCTGCGACCGTGACGACGTGCCCAGTGACCACCGGCGCGGTGCCGCACACCTCTAGCAGCCAGCCGACGAGGCCGGCATCGAACGCCGTCAGGGGCCCAGCCAACAACTTGACACCGAGTGAACTCCAGAGCGCCGCGACGGCGAGCGCCGAGAGCAGGAGATAGGCGTGCCGCGCCTCGCCGCGCGCCCGAAAGCTCGCGAGCCCGCCATAGGCCAGCACGACCCCCCAGGACGCGGCGCTGCTCGGAACCAGCAGTGCGAGCCCGACCATGACCTCGGCCCAGCCGAAGCGCTCGGGCGGCGCCCCGGCGCCCCGCGCCTCGATGATCATCAGGCTCGCGACGGCGACAGCCACGAGTTCGAAGGGACCGATACCGGTGAGCAGCCCCCCACGCCCCGGCAGCGACCATTCCTCGAGCACGCGCACGACGAGACCGTTGGCGATGGCCGCCAGCAGCACCACGAGGGCGATCGGCACAGCGGCGCCCGCGCGCTCGACCCCGCGCCACAGCGCGCCCGTCCCATTTCGCCCGACCTCGTCACCCGCGAGCTTCATTCTATCATCCTGCCGCTCCGGCCCCTTGCGACGGTCCGGTGCGACAGGATTGCCGGTTGCGGTTTACGCAACGTTAGCGCGCGGTCTCAGCAAGCGGCCCGCCGGTGGCGCTCAGAGACTGCCACCGAGCCCCGATTGCGGATCCGAGACGTCGCTCCAGACATCCAGCAAGCGCCTTGTCGCCCATCGTGCCGCAGACCAACACGCTGCTGGCCCAAGGCACGCCATGCCTCTCGTCACTAGGCCCCAAGAAGGGCCGCCAACCCTTCCCACGCGGCGCGCGCTCGACTAACGTGGCGACCTTCCATAGGGCCGCCATTCGGTGCGCGTCGCATGTTGAGAGGGAAGGGGAAAAAACCATGACAATCCAACGTATTCAGCCGGGCCCGCGCATGACCCAGGCGGTCGTTCACGGCAACACGGTGTATCTCGCCGGTCAGGTTGCGCAGGGTGCGCCCGGCAAATCGGTCGGCGAGCAGACCAAGGACATTCTCGCCCGCGTCGACAAGCTGCTCGCCGAAGCCGGCAGCGACAAGACGAAGATGCTCTCGGCGACGATCTGGCTGACCGACATCTCGACCTTCGCCGAGATGAACGCGGTCTGGGATGCCTGGGTGGTTCCCGGCCAGACGCCGGGCCGCGCCTGTGTTCAGTCGACGCTCGCGGCGCCCCAGTACACGGTCGAAATCTCCATCATCGCGGCCCGCGACTGATTTGGCTGGCGCCCGTGTCCGCTCGAACCCGGACACGGGCGCCATCTGCGGCTCGGGGAGGCAGGGACGTGCCGATGCGGATCGTTGTCCTGGGCGCGGGCATTGCAGGCGTGACGACGGCGTTTCAGCTGCTCAAGGACGGCCACGAAGTGGTCATCGTCGACAGCGCGGACGCCCCGGCCAGCTTCACGAGCTTTGCCAACGCGGGTCTGATGGCTCCTGGCCATGCCTACGCCTGGTCGTCACCCAAGGCGCCGGGCATGATGCTGCGCTCGCTCTGGCGGGGGGATCAGGCGATCCGTTTCCGCCCGAGCCTTTCGCCGAGGCAGTGGTCCTGGGTCCTCGCCTTCCTCGGCCAGTGCACCGCCGAGCGCGCAACGATCAACACGCGCGCCAAGTCGGCCCTCTGCGTCTACTCCCAACAGGTCTTCCACGACGTCGTTCGCGAAACCGGTGTCGCCTACGACGGCCGCCGGGGTGGTCTCGTCTATTTCTACCGCACACCGGCGAGCTTTACCGCCGCCGCCGCCAAATGCGGCATCCTGCGCCAAGCCGGCATCGCCATCACCGTGCTCGAGCGTGACGCCGTCGCCGAGCGCGAACCGGCGCTCGCGGGCGCCCTTTCCGAGATCGCGGGCGCGCTCGTGGCCGAGGACGACGAGAGCGGCGACGCCAACCTCTTCACGCGCAATCTCGCCGAAGCCTGCGCGCGCGCCGGGGCGGTCTTGCGCTACCGCACGCACGTGAACGGCTTTCGCCTCTCGGGCGACGTAGTCCGCGCTGCCACCACCCGCGACGGCGAGATCACGGGCGATGCCTTCGTGCTCGCGACCGGTGTGATGAGCCCGGCCCTCGTCGCCCCGCTCGGCATCCGCTTGCCGATCTATCCGGTGAAAGGCTATTCGGCGACCCTGCGGATCACCGACCCCGACCGCGCGCCGCGTTTCGGCGGTGTCGACGAAGACAACCTTCTCGCCTACTGTCCGATGGGCGAGCGCCTGCGGCTGACCGCGACGGCCGAGATCGCCGGCTACGACACCAGCCACCGGCCCAAGGACTTCGTGCAGATGCTGACCAAGGCCCGCCGGCTCTTCGGGCACGCCGCCGACTTCGACCACCCGACCTACTGGGCCGGGCTGCGTCCAATGACGCCGACCGGAATGCCGATCGTCGATCGCTCGCCGATCGACAACCTCTGGCTCAACTGCGGCCACGGCCACATGGGCTGGACCATGGCACACGGCTGCGCCCGCATCCTGGCCGACCTCATCGGACAGCGCCGGCCGGCGATCGATACGGAGGCTATGCGTCATGACGCTGGATGAAACCCGCACCGGTCCCGTCGCCGAGACCGCGCGCCGAACCCACCTGATCGAGCACCTGCCCTTCACCACGCAGAAGGCCATCGGCGCGCGCGCCCGCATCGGCCTCATCGTGCTGGCGACCGACTACACCATCGAGCACGAGTTCCGCCGCGCCGTCCGCATGCCCGGCGTCGATGTCTATCACGCCCGCATCCGCAACTCGCCCAGCATCACCCCCGAGACGCTGCGGGCGATGGGCGACGACATTCCACGCATCGCGGAACTCCTGCTGCCCGGCGACGAATTCGATGTCGTCGCCTACGGCTGCACCTCGGCCTCGATGGTGCTCGGTGAGGAGCGCGTGTTCGCCGCGATCGCGGGCGTCAAGCCGTCGGCCCGCGCCACGACGCCGATCACCGCCGCCTTCGCTGCCTTCGATGCGTTCGCCGCGCGGCGCATCGCCGTGCTCACCCCGTACCGCGCCGACGTCAACGCCATCGTGCAGAACTACATCGAGGGGCGCGGCTACGAGGTGCCCGTCTTCGGCTCGTTCAACGAGGAGCACGATCCGACGGTCGCGGCCATCGATGCCGACAGCCTCGAGAAGGCGATCGCCACCGTCGTCGCCGCGCGGCCCGTCGACATGGTCTTCGTCTCGTGCACCAGCATTCGCCTCATGGAAGCGTGCGCGGCCATCGAGAGAGCGGTCGGTGTGCCGGTCACCTCGTCCAACCACGCCCTCGCTTGGCATTGCCTGAGGCTCGCCGGCCTAACCGATCCGATGCCCGACCTCGGCCGGCTCTACGAGCGCTGAGCATTGCCGCCTGTGCTTGCGCGGGCGGGCCACCGTCACCACTTCGAACGAACCGATGTCCAGGAGCCGCCAGATGACCGCATGCGCCCGTGACGACAGCCCCGGCGCCTGCCGCTGCTTTGCCGGGATCGACGTCTGGATCTTCGATCTCGACAACACCCTCTATCCGGCCGAGTGCAACCTCTTTCCGCAGGTTGCCGACCGGATGAACCTTTTCATCGAGCGCCGCTTCGGCTTTTCGCCCGACGAGGCGCGTAGGATGCGCCGGGATTATTATCTCGAATTCGGCACGACCCTCGCCGGACTGATGCAGCGCCACGCCGTCGAGCCGGACGAATTCCTCCACTTCGTGCACGACATCGACCATTCCGTGCTCGCCCCGGCGCCCGAGCTGGCCGCGGCCATTGCCCGCCTGCCGGGCCGGCGCTACATCTTCACGAACGGCTCGCGCGGGCATGCCGAGGCTGTCGCCGGCAAGGTCGGTGTCCTCGACCTCTTCGACGACGTCTTCGACATCAAGGCCGCCAACTACGTGCCGAAGCCCCACCGCTCTGCGTTCGATCTCTTCCTCTCACGGCACGGCCTCGAAGGTGCGCGAGCAGCGATGTTCGAGGATTTGCCGCACAACCTCGTCACTGCCCATGAACTCGGCATGACCACGGTCCTGATCTCCTCGAGCATGGAGGATCACCCCTCCCAGCGCGAGATCGGCGAATGGGATGCGCCGCCCGACCACATCCACCACGTGACGGACGACCTCGCGGGCTTCCTCTCCGCGATCGAGTTGCCACCCCTCGCCGTTCGTACCTAGGCGCGCCCCTCGTCCGCCACCATCACTTCGGACAGCAAGGCTCGGCGCGCGCCTGTGGCACGTCCATCGCCGGATTGGCATCGAAGAAGCCGGCGGCCATCCAATGGAAACCGGCATAGACCACCGGCTGGATGGGAAAATCCTCCGGTCGTGGCACGTGGTGATAGTTGAGCGTGTACCAGGCGACGATCTCGCGCCCGTCGATCGCCCGGTCAGCCTCGGTCCAGCGCGGCAGGCCGTCGCCGCCCGCATGCTGGTTCGGGAACCAGCCGGCTGGGTATTTCTCTTCCGGAGCGAACGGCGTCACCCAGAGATGGTTGTACATGAACCCGGCGCGGCGCCCGATCGGGCCTTCGGGCGCGTTGAAGGGCAGCGTGTTGGCGCCCGGCACCAGCTTGTAGCCGACCGGCGCGCCATGCGCGTTGCGGACCTTCGTGTTGATGACCTTCCAGTAGCGCGCGCTCGCCAGATCGATGGTGCGCCGCGCCTCGCTCTCGCGCCCGAGACGCCGGGCGACGATGCGCGCGGCATTGCCGTGCGGGTTGCCGGGCCCGATCGCGAGCGGTTCGCAATTGACCTCCTCGACGCTGTTGGCTGCGCCGTCGACGCACATGTCGAATCGAAAGCAGAAGTTGTGCTGGTGCACGTGACTCTCGACACCGGGCCCGACCACGGTCGCATAATCGCTCGCCGCCGCGTCACCCGCCACGATCCCGCTCGGGAATGGAATCCCGGTCGCCTTGATCTCCACGCCGATCGTGCCGTCCTGGTAGAAATACCAGTAGAGCCCGTAGACGTAATTCCCGATGGTACTGATGGAGGAGATCACCAGACGGCGCGAGCGGGCGACGAGACGCACCCCGGCGGCCGCATCCGTGAACTTCCAGAGGATGCCGTAATCCTCCTCATGCATGCAGACCGCGTTCTCGATCGCGACCGGAGCCCCGTTCCAGTCGTGAACGTGGACGTCGAAGTAGTGCATGTGTCCGAGACAGTCACAACCGAGCTTCAGCGATTCGGTGAGCTGGCCGATGCCGTATTCGCCGGTGTCGAAGGCATTGCGTCGGAAATTTCCCCCGCGTGGATCGCCGTAGGGCACGACCATCTCCGCCAGCGCGGCCCGCCGCATGATCGGCCTCAGCCGCCCCTTCTCGCGGTAGCCGATGTTGCGCAGGATCAGCCCGTCGCGCGGATCGAAACCGACGCGCAGCTCGAAGCCCTGCCAGGCGACATGATAGCCATCGACGGTAAAGCTCGGCCCCTCCGGCTGCACGATGTCGAGCGGCTTGAGATCGACGCGGGCTGTGGCTGGGACGAGCGGCCCCGGATCGGGCGGCAGCGGCTCGGCGCCGAAGTCGTCGACGCGCAACACCTTGCGGGCGCGCAGATCGATGACCGGATGGAGGCCCGCGATCGGGCGCGCATAAGCGTTGTCGTTCGCATCGTTGGCGAGCCAGCAATGACCGTAGGCAAGGCGCATGCCCTCCTCGCCCGCGATCCCGAAGTTGCCGGCCGCCCAGGGCTCGATCACCACGCGGTCGATCTCGGCTTCGGCGATCCCACGTTTGGCGAGTGCCGCCCGCACGCCTGCATCCGCCTTGGCGATCTCGCCGCCGAGCACGAACTCGTCGAAGGTGATGCGCGCCTGGGCACCGGGAACGTGTTCGAAACGGACGAGACGCCGGGCGGCAAGGTCCACCTGACCGGTGAGCGTTCGGTTGCTCGAGGGCTCGTAGCAGCAGACATAGGCGAACCGCGCGCCCCGGGCCGTCCCGGTATCGCCATCCGCGGCGGGAAACGCCCGCGCCTGTGGCGTCATGTCGTCGAGGGTGATGGTCTCGAACCAGGCCGACGCATCGAGCCCGCCCTCGCCGCGCACGACCTCCGCCGCGATGGCAATTTCCTCGGCGCTCAGCGGATCGAGCGCATGGGGCGTGGCGGCAGGGGTTTGTCGCATGGGACACTCTCGATCTCGGCGGGTTGCGGCGGCAAGCGGTAAGCACCGCCATCTTCGGCGCACGCCCTGCCGATTTCAACGTCGCGGTTGCCGCCACGGGAATCGAAAGGGGGGCCGCCAGCATGGCCGCCCCCCACTGGACGTTCACCCCGAGAACATAGCGCCGTGTTCGCGTTCGCCGACGAGGTCCAGACCTCGTCGCGACGCCCTCGCCGGTCGACTATTGCGCGCCGAAGGAGCCGCGCGCGGCCTCCTCGATGTCCTTGCGCAGTTCCTGATTGACGAACTCGAGGTTCGCCTTCTCGCGCAGCATCGTCAGCACTTCCTCGGCGCGCCGTTGCAGCAGCGAGCCCATGATGCGGTCCTTGAGGTCATCGAACGCCGGCACCTGCTGCATGCGGCGATCCTCGAGCTTGATGACGTGCCAGCCGAATTGGGTCTCGACCGGCTCCGAAACGTCGCCCGCCTTGAGCGCGAAAACCGCTTCCTCGAAAGCCGGCACCATGGTGCCACGCGTGAAATAGCCGAGGTCGCCGCCCTGCGTCTTGCTCGGCCCGATGGACAGCTCCCCCGCCAGCGCCGCGAAATCGTCGCCCCGATTGACCCGCTCGATGACGTCGTTGGCTTCCGCTTCGGACTTGACCAGGATGTGCCGGGCGCGGACCTCCTCCTTGCCCTCGGCCGCGCCGAACTGGGCATCATAGAGAGCGCGGGCCTGCTCGACGGTCACCTGTCCGGCGACGGCACTGTCGAAGTATGCATCACGCAGGGCCCGCTCGCGGTAATAAGCGAGGCGGTTGTCGAAGGCCGCGCCGCTCGCGAGGTTGTCGGCCTTGCCTGCTTCCGACATCAGCGCATTGTCGATGAGATACTCGACGATCACCCGCCGACGCTCACGCTCCGGCACACTCGAAAGCTGCGGCCCGATTTCGGTCTCGGCGAAGCGGACATCGGCCGCCGTGATGTCCCGGCCATTGACCTTGACGAGGACCTCCTGGTCCGCTGCCCGAACGTCCGCCTGGAAAACCAGCACGCCGGCAACGAACGATGCCAGCGCCCAACCGGCACGCCACGTGCCCGAAACTCTCATTGTCATGGGTGACACCTGCCTTTGCCGTAAGTGTTCGCCCGCCGCTCTGAGGTTCGCCCGCGGGACCTGGATGTGAAGACGTCTGTTCCTCGTGCGCCGACCGCGAAAACTTCGGCCGGCCCGCACGTCCGATCGGATCGTTCGCCGACGCCCATGGCGACCCTGGCAACCACTCGGCCAGGGCTCATGTTGGCCGGGCGATACCACCGGACGGTAGGTGACACTAGCGAAATGAATGCGGCAGAGCTGCGGCCCGGTCACGTTTCGGCGAGCGGGAACGGCCGTGCAACGGCCTCGATCCGCGGAGCGTCGCCCCCCTCGTCGCGTTGACAACACTGGGGCACCCTCCTATGTCTCCGCCGTGGTCGCAGGGTCTGCTGCCGGCGAGCGCGCGCACCTGTCGGGACCGCGGCAACGCGCGACGACGACAAGAGCCGCGACCATCCCACCGGTGCCAGCTGGCCCTGCCCGTCGTCCTGACCGCTGTCTCACAGGTCGAATGGCATCGTTCGCGGCTGGAGCCCCCAATGTGGTCGGGCGACGGGACCCTGCCACGTGCATGCGAGGACACGCCACCCATGCTCTCTTTCGGCTCCATCACACGCAAGCTCTTTGGCGACGCGAACGAGCGCCGGGTGAAAACGTTCGCCTCGCGTGTGCAGGCGGTCAACGCGCTCGAGCCCGAACTCACCCGCCTGACGGACGCCGAGCTGAAGGCGCGCACCGCCAGCTTCAAAGCCGAAATCGCCGCTGGCAAGAGCCTCGACGATCTCCTGGCGCCAGCCTTCGCCACGGTTCGCGAGGCCGCCAAACGCACCCTCGGCCAACGCCACTTCGACGTTCAGTTGATCGGCGGCATGGTGCTGCACGAAGGCCGCATCGCCGAGATGAAGACCGGTGAGGGCAAGACCCTCGTGGCCACTCTGCCGGTTTATCTCAATGCGCTCGCCGGCCGCGGCGTCCACGTCGTCACGGTGAACGACTATCTCGCCAAGCGCGACGCCGATTGGATGGGTCAGATCTACCGCTTTCTCGGCCTCGAGGTCGGCTGCATCGTGCACGGCCTCGACGACGAACAGCGCCGCATGGCCTACGCCGCCGATGTCACCTACGGCACCAACAACGAACTCGGCTTCGACTACCTTCGCGACAACATGAAGATGAGCGTCGCCGACATGGTCCAGTTCGGCGGCCGACCCGCCGAACTTTCCGGTCACACCTTCGCGATCGTCGACGAGGTCGACTCGATCCTGATCGACGAGGCGCGCACGCCGCTCATCATCTCGGGCGCCGTCGAGGACCGTTCCGAACTCTACAACGCCATCGATTCGCTGATCCCCTCGCTCACGGCCGACGCCTGCGAGGTCGACGAGAAGACCCGGCAGGTCTCCCTCACCGAGGCCGGCAACCAGCAAGCCGAGGAGTTGCTGCGTGCCGCCGGGTTGCTCAAGGGCGATTCCCTCTACGACATCGAGAACGTCAGCCTGGTCCACCACATCAATCAGGCACTGAAGGCCCACCGGATTTTCCAGCGCGACCGCGACTACATCGTGCGTGGCGACCAGGTCGTCATCATCGACGAATTCACCGGCCGCATGATGCAGGGGCGGCGCTATTCCGACGGCCTCCATCAGGCGCTCGAGGCCAAGGAGCACGTGGCGATCCAGCCGGAGAACCAGACGCTCGCCTCGATCACCTTCCAGAACTACTTCCGCCTCTACGACAAGCTCGCCGGCATGACCGGTACGGCCGCCACCGAAGCCGATGAATTCCTCAACATCTACGGGCTCGAGGTCGTCGCCATTCCGACCAACGTGACCGTCGCGCGCATCGATGACGACGACGAGGTCTATCGGACGGCCGAGGAGAAGTACCGCGCCATCGTCACCCTCATTGCCGATTGCCACCGGCGCGGCCAGCCGGTGCTCGTCGGCACGACGTCCATCGAGAAGTCCGAACGTCTCGCCGCCCTCCTGCACGATCGCACGTACATGCGCTCGCTCGCCGAAACCTTGCGGCGCTATGCCGACAATCCCAAGAACGGCGCCGACGATGCCTATCGCGGCTTCCTGCGCGAGACCGCCGACTACGTGGAGACCATGCTCGGTCGGTCCAAGACCGGACAAGTGTTCCCTCATCAGGTGCTCAACGCCCGCTACCACGAGCAGGAAGCCCGCATCATCGCCCAGGCCGGTGTGCCCGGCGCCGTCACCATCGCGACCAACATGGCCGGCCGCGGCACCGACATCCAGCTCGGCGGCAACGTCGAATTCCGCCTCGCCGACTGGCTCGACCTCGAACGCCAGGCAGGGCGCACGCCCGAGGCCGACGCCGTGCGCGAGCGGCGCGAGGCGATCCAGAAGGAGGTCGAGGACCTCAAGCGCAAGGCTCTCGAGGCCGGCGGGCTCTACGTCCTCGGCACCGAGCGCCACGAGAGCCGACGCATCGACAATCAGCTGCGTGGCCGCTCCGGCCGCCAAGGCGATCCCGGCCACTCGCGCTTCTTCCTCTCCCTCGAGGACGACCTGATGCGCATCTTCGGGTCCGACCGGATGGACGGCATGCTCCAGCGTCTCGGCCTCCAGGAAGGCGAGGCGATCGTCCACTCGTGGATCAACAAGGCGCTCGAGAAGGCGCAGTCGAAGGTCGAGGCGCGCAATTTCGACGCTCGCAAGCACATCCTAAAGTATGACGATGTGATGAACGACCAGCGCAAGGTGATCTTCGAGCAGCGCATCGAACTGATGAGCCTCGAGGACGTCTCCGAGGCGGTCGCCGACATGCGCCGCGAGGTCGTCGACGATCTCATCGCCAAGCACATTCCCAAGAACGCCTACGCCGAGCAGTGGGACGCCGCGGGACTGCAGACCGAGATCGAGCGCATCTTCGGCATTTCACTCCCGGTCACCGATTGGGCCGCGGAGGAGGGGATCGCCGACGAGGAGATGCACGAGCGCGTGACGCGCGAGACCGATACCAAGGCCGCCCGCAAGGTCGCCGATATCGGCCCCGAGCCGATGCGCCAGATCGAAAAGATGGTGATCCTGCACACCCTGGACAGCCTCTGGCGCGAGCATCTCGTGACGCTCGAGCATTTGCGCGAGGTGATCGGCCTCAGAGGCTACGGCCAGCGTGACCCGCTCAACGAATACAAGACCGAGGCATTCGCGCTCTTCGAGTCGATGCTGGCCAAGATGCGCGAGGCCGTCACCGGCCAGCTCATGCACGTCGAACTGCGAATGGACGGTGGCATGCCGATCGAGGAGGAGCCGCTCCCGGAGATGGAACTGCACCACGACGTCGAGAGCCTCGATTTCTCGCCGTACCCGGACGCCGACGAGATCTTCGGCCCGGACCCGAACGCCGAGGAGCGTGCCGCGCGCGCCGCCAACGGGCAGCAGGCGCCACTGCGCAACCGTCAGGCCGCCGCGCGCATCGACCCGGCCAATCCGGCAACCTGGGGCAAGGTGGCCCGCAACGCGTCCTGTCCTTGCGGCTCCGGCAAGAAATTCAAGCACTGCCACGGCCGTCTGGCCTGAACTCCAGGCCGGGTCGCCGTCCGGGCCGGAGGGTGCGGCAGGCCGCTGGCCGGGTCGCTTTCTCGCCATGCCGCCTCGCCCGCCGAGAAATGCTCCATGACGCCATTCGCCGTCGCCGGACAATAGCCCGGCAGAGGCCCTTGCAGCCGTTCCCGACATCGCAAATTCGCCACACTCAATTGCAGTTATGAGCCCCGGTGGATGGACCTCTGTCCACCATGGGGAAAACGACCAGCAACTGTACCGCGTGCGAGTGGTTGGGACCTCGCGAAGTGGTGCGAAATCCGCCCTTGCGGGCGAAGCGCGCATGGCTGCGCACTCTCGCACTAGGCTTTCCGCAACCGACACACTCGGCGATGCGCCCTGACCGGCGCGCGCCTTGCGTGACGCGCGTTTCCTGGTGGAGGCGGAAATGCAGGGTGTATATGTTGACCGCGAGGAAAATGCCGGCCACCTGCCGGGCACCGCGATCCACGCCCCATCGGCATCGGCCCGCACACGAACGTCGGGCATCAGCCGCGCGTTTTCGTTCCTGATGCTGTTTTTCGCTCCGGCATCGGTGGCTTCCGCCGCAAGCGCCGACCCCGCGGCCAGCCAGTCGACCTACGCCGCCCGCGTCGAGCAGGTGAACACCGGCACGGTCGGGGTGATCTCCGGCGGCATCGGCGGAACCTACGTCAGGATTGCGGCCGATCTCGCGGCCGTCCTCAATCCCGAGGGCGACATACGCGTGTTGCCCATCCTCGGACAGGGCTCCGTGCAGAACGTCACGGACCTCCTCTATCTCAAGGGGGTGGATGTGGCGATCGTGCAGTCGGACGTCCTCGCCCACATCGAGCGCGAGGCCATCCACGACAGCATCAAGGAGCGGATCCACTACGTCACGAAGCTCTACAACGAGGAACTCCATCTCCTTGCCGGCGCCGGCATAGAGCGCATCGAGGATCTCGCGGGGCAACCCGTGAATTTCGACGTCGCCGGCAGTGGCACCTACATGACCGCGACGACCGTCTTCAAGGCCCTCGGCATCGAGGTTCGACCGGTGTCGATGGACCAGGCGCTCGCCATCGAGAAAATCCGCGCGGGCGAGATCGCTGCCACCGTCTACGTCGCCGGCCGCCCGGCCTCCGTCATCGCCGACCTCGCCGACAAGAAGGAATTTCGCCTCCTCGACGTGCCCTACGTCGCCGCACTCCAGGACACTTATCTTCCCGTACGGCTATCAGCGGAAGACTATCCTGGCCTCGTACCTGCGGATTCGACGGTCTCGTCGATCGCTGTTGGTGCCGTGATGGCGGTCTACAACTGGTCGCCGAAGACCGATCGCCATCGCCGCGTCGTGGAGTTCATCGAATCTTTCCTCTCCCGCTTCGAGCGGTTCCTCGATGCTCCGCGCCATCCCAAGTGGCGCGAAGTGAGCCTCCACGCCACGCTTCCGGGCTGGACGAGATTTCAGCCTGTCCAGGATTGGCTCGACGCCAACAAGCCGGCCGATCCCGAAGCGCTCCAGGCGGCCTTCAACCAGTTCCTCGACGGCGAGCTTCAGCAGGGCAGCCACGCCACTTTGACCGCCGAGGCACGCCAGCAACTGTTCCAGCAATTCCTCGCCTGGCGGTCGGCCGCGCGCAGCCAGTAGCGAGACGGGCTTGGTTTGAATTGGAATGAAATCCACGACCGGCCGGAGAGGCCCGAGGGAGCGAGACGAGTGAGCTCCGGATCGCAGAGTAACCGAGGAACGAGTGCCATGACCGACGCTATTCGCCGCCAGACGCCAGCGTTCACCGATGCCGCCGCCAGCGGCAATTCGCCGGGCGCTCCGGGCGCCGGCGAGCATGGACCCCATAACCTCGGCCCTACTCTGCCCGGCATACGCCCGCGTGCCAGCGGCGCGGGCGCCCATATCGTCGCGCCGACCGGTACCACCCGTCCGCTGGCAGCGGCACAGCCCGGCGATCCGGCACCGGTTCCGAGCGCCCCGACCCGGCCGCGCGCGCCCACCATTGCGGGCGGTGCGACGCTTGCCCCGCGCACCGCCGCTCCGGCGTGCGATGGCGCGTTCGCTCCGGCGCACTCCCATTCCGCCGCCGAGTTGCCTGCGCCGATGTCGTCCGTGGCTCCCATCCGACCATCAGGCGGCCTGCGCAATGATGAAGCAGCGCACGGTATCGTCGGTTCCCGGACCATCGAACGCGCAGCAGGCGCCTCGGGACAGCCCGCGCCGAGCCCCGCGCCGCACCGTGGCGTGGAGGCCGGCGAGGCATCCGACGTGTTCGAGCCCCGCGAGGTCGCCGCTCCGGCGAGCGCCGACGAGGCCGTTCGCTCGCTTGCCGCGACCATCGAGGATCTCCTGGCCGAGAGCGAAATGCCGACGCCGCGCACGTTCGACGTGCTGCGCATCCCGGGAACGCCTGCGCGCCGTGCCGACGACGCAAAGCCGCTCGCAGCCGCCGAGGGCAAATCTCCGGCCCGCACCTTCCGCGGCCGCCAGCTGCCGCCTCCGCCACCCATTTTCAAGATTTCGAGCGCCCAGACCAGCGAGGTCGCACGCACCGGCGATCTCGTCGGCGATATCGCGAGCGAGATCGCGCGTCAGCTGCGCGGCGCCGAAGCCGCCTCCGACATCCCTGGATCGGGCAACCACACGAGCCTGGTTGCCCATGACAGGAGCCCGTCCGAAGAGCCCCGCGAGACCTTTGTCGCGGAACCGACCGCCGGCCGCGACGTGCACGAGCAGACCTCTCCGACGGACAGATCTGTTTCCCGGCACCCGGCGCCGGCGGCGGGCGAACCACACACGGGCGCCCGGTTCCTCTCGGAGCACGCCACCCCCCTTTCGCGCCAGAGCGAGCCGGAGCGCGCCGTCCCCCTGCCTGCCGATGTCCCGCCGGTTGCCCACGCTGCGCCCTGGAGCGCGACGGTCTCGTCCGTTGCCGCCCGCATCCCGCCCACCTCGAGCCGCGACCCAAGGGGCCTCGCGATTGCCGCGGCCGAGCGCTATGAGCCCGCAGCTGCGCAAACCGATTGGTACGGCGTGCCCATCGAAACCGCACGCGCCACGGCTCCCGCCCCGGCCGAAGCCGCCGCCGAGCCCACGCACCCGGCCGCCCCGCACCCGCATCGGATTTCGGCCCACCTGCCGGATCGCGCCACGGCGCAGCCGGCGAATGCCTTCGCAACCGATGATGATGCGCAATACGATTACGCGACACATGTCCAGGCGGACGACGCCTCGCACGACCCGATGGATTCCCCGCGCATCGTCACCTCGCGGATGGCTCAGCCGGTGCCGGCGAACCAGCACAGCCGGGTCGAGTTGACGTCCGTCGACGACCAGAGCGAGCAATTGCCCCGCTGGCTTAGCCTCTCGCGGGACAACCCCTCAAGCAGGCGCGCCGGGCGAACCGGCCTCATCGTCGGCGGAGCACTCGCCGCCGCCGCGCTACTCGGATACGCCGGTGCCGGAGGCATCGATCTCATTCGCGGCCTCTGGAGCCTGCCCGAAAGCGCGACGAACGAACCCGCCGGCGCCACGACCCTGGTCGCGGCGCAGCCCGCCCCGCGGAACGCCGACGCCTCCGCCAGACCCGCAAAGGCGGCCCTCATGGCGCTCCTCGGCGGTGAGGAGGACAAGTTCGAGGAGACCGAAACGAACGCCGCCGCCAGCGAGGGCGTCCCCACCTTCCCGGTTCGCACCGCCACGCTCGCGCCCGAACTGCCCGCAGCCGCCCTGCAATCGGACAACCGGACGGGCGCGACGGGTGCGGTCGAGCCAATCTACGCCGAAGCCAAGGTCACCGTTCCGACGGCCGATGAGGTCCGTGCCTTCCTGCAGGCGCTTCGTCGTGGGGC